>JAJDEK010000279.1 GCA_029259875.1 Planctomycetaceae bacterium | reverse complement strand
TGCTGCCGAACCGCTTCTTGATGATTATTCGCCGCTGCTGCTTCGTAAAGTTGCACAAATAATTCCGGACCTACATTCGCCATCCCGGGAACTGTTCCATCAGCGCCTGCAAGGACGACTGCATGTACCAGCATTTCTGCTCCGGTAAATAGTTTCATTCCCGGTGGTTTATTTGCGACCAGTCGATGAAAGCTGACGGCGTCGCCACTTGAGTCTTTGACTCCAATGATGGTGCCTTCTTTCCCCAGTGTCATCAGAGTTTCCATTTCTATTTTGACTTTGGTCATCACTGGAATATCGTAAGCGAACATTGGAATGTCAACTGTT
The DNA here is from genome assembly GCA_029259875.1 of Planctomycetaceae bacterium. Lineage (GTDB taxonomy): Bacteria > Planctomycetota > Planctomycetia > Planctomycetales > Planctomycetaceae > Gimesia. Next base: position 8,507 of record JAJDEK010000279.1, on the reverse strand, counting down.
TCTCGAATAGTACGATAATGCACCAGCATGTCAGCTTGACTGGCTGGATAATAGAATGGCGGGCAGACGACGATCGCATCTGCGCCCTGCGATTTGGCAACTTTGGCTTGTTCAATTATTTGCTCAGTGCCTGGGGCAATCACACCCACCAATAGAGGGACACTACCGTCAATCGTTTTGACTGCGATTTCTGTCGCCTGTTGCCGGTCTGCATCTCGCAGCAAAGGCCCTTCTCCCGATGTTCCAAACAAAAATAACCCATGTGCGCCCTGTTTCAGCATAAATCGGTAAACTGATTCCGCTGAAGCAGCATCGAGTCTGCGATCAGGTGTTAGCGGAGTGACTACGGGAGGAAGAACACCTTTTAGTTGTTCTGAAAGGTTAATTGCCATTAATAAAGTACCAGAATCTGTGTTCAGATATGGGAGAATCCACGGTCATTCAAACGAGTGAGCAACTTTAGACTGAGTCTTATTTTATACCAAACTGGTTTGCAGGATGCGATGATTCGAGGGACCCAACTATCGGAATCGGACAGGCTTGCCTTGTTTGAGGTAAACCAAGGTCTAATCATGACATCTGGAACGATTTTGCGGAATCTATGAATTCAGTAGGATTCAAAGGTTGAGGAAAATCCGTAAAAGTGAGTGGCAAACTTCGTCTTTCAAGGAATTCCCGGGGTGAACTGGAGAAAATACTGGAGGAGCCCGTCGTCAGCCGGATATAATTTAACATATGAGCAACGGACAGAAAACAATTTGTTTAAAACACCAATGTGTTGAAGATCAGGCCACACCGGTTGGAATGGTTTGTCCCCATTGTAAACAACGTCTCTATACAAACCCCCCTGAAGGCAACGTCATGAGTTTCTGGGAAAGCCAGCCCGTTGCCTATAGTCTTACACGAGAGCCCTATTTTGCTTTTTCATTGATGTGGGAAAACTATCGCATCCGCTCTGTGCATCTGCCTGAAAAAGATTTGGTTGCTGAAGAATCATCCCAAATCGAATCCCATTCCTAAGCCAGCAAGCCTCAAGACGCTAAGAGACTGCTAGTGCTTCCTCTTTCACGTCGGAAACGAACATGCAGCCGGGACTGTGTGTGATAGCAAACTCTGGTTTCGCTTGCATCAACACAGCTTGAGGCGTCACACCACAGGCCCAGAACACCGGAAGTTCTTCTGGTTCTACCGGTACGGGATCACCAAAATCGGGTTGGTTGAGATTCGTAATCCCAAGCTGTTTCGGAAATCCCAGATGTACGGGAGCACCATGCACTGCAGGAAAACGGCTCGTGATTTGAATCGCGCGAATAGCGTCGGCTGGTTTAAAGGGGCGCATCGAAACGACCAGGGGACCGGAAAACATACCCGCTGGTTCACAATCGATTGATGTGCGATACATGGGCACATTCACGCCGAGATCTAAGTGTCTGACGGACAGCCCCGCTTTGACTAATGCTGACTCAAATGTAAAAGAACAACCAATCAAAAATGAAACCAGATCCTCCTGCCAGAGATGACTAATTTCAGTGGGTTCTTCTACTAGTTCCCCTTGCTTCCAGACACGGTAGCGAGGCAGGTCGGTCCGCAAGTCGCCACTTTCTGATAGTTTGTGAGGACAGGGATCACCGGCTTTGGTCACTTCCAGTAAAGGACAGGGCTTGGGATTTCGTTGACAGAACTCTTGAAAGTCAAAGGCGTCCTGCTCACGAAGAATCACCAAATTCGCCTGAGCAAATCCGGGAGCCAGTCCCGAAGTTTGCCCGGTGAATTCTCCAGTACGACATACCTGCCGCACTTGCGTACCCGTCTGTAGTGCAGAACGATCTACATTCATAGCAACTACTTCTCAGTAACGACAACCTCAGATCCAGTGATTTGCACATCTTCCAGCGGGCGATCGCCTTGATCTGTATCGGTATTGCCAATTTCCAATACTACAGTTTCGCTTTCTGCATCACAGGTTTTGCCGAACACCGTGTATTGATTATCTAAGTGGGGGACACGTCCCAGGCAAATGAAGAATTGTGAACCTGCTGAATTGGGATCATTCGTTCGCGCCATTGACAACACACCCGTTTCGTGAGGGATATTGTTGAATTCTGCATCAATCGTATATCCCGGGCCGCCTGTACCAGTTCCCTGAGGGCATCCGACTTGAACCACAAAATCAGGAATGACACGATGGAAGATAATCCCATCATAAAACCCGATTTTTGTCAGGCCGATTATGTTACGGCAGTGACCTGGTGCCAGATCAGGATAAAGATCCATGCGGATCGTTCCCTTGTTGGTTTCAAAGACAACCTGATAATTGAATTTGTCGAAATCAACATCGGCCAAGGCGGCATCAACTTCTTCTCGACGGTTTTCGGACACGGTGCTTTTCCTTCTTTGTATCATTTATAAACGGTCAGTAATGTGATTCTGATTGAAATTCTCTCTATGCGACACCTTACAGGCTCGCTATGAAAATCACAAAGCTAATTCCAGTAATAATATATTGAACGCGATAATTAACGCCTAAACTTTTGGCAACCGCTAAAAACAAGTAACAAGTAACAAGTATTTGGAACCTACGATTAATGCCTTCGATGAGATTACCAACGGACTGTGTACTCTTGTCAGTTCAGCGGCGGAATTGCACTTCTATGCTTGTGTTCCAAAACCGCCTCCACCGGGAGTTTTAATAGTTAACAGGTCACCGGCTTCAACTGATAGAGAAAACTTACCGCCCAGCGATTGCTCGTTTGTTTCGTTTATTTTTTGCAGCAGGTTTTCTCCGATCTGGCCTGCCGAACCGCCTTCCAGACCGAAGGGAGCATAATCCCCCCGGCGTTCAGAGATCAATGAAATTTTTAATGGTTTCAAAAATTCAATACGACGGATAATCCCATCACCGCCTGGATGTTGTCCCGCTCCTCCCGAATTTTTGCGTATGGAAAATTCATGCAGGCGAACCGGGTAGCGGCGTTCAATGATCTCCACGTCAGTGAGTCGCGTATTAGTCATATGCGTGTGTACGGCGTCAGTGCCAGCTCCCTCGGCAGTAGCGCCACTACCTCCACAGATCGTTTCATAATAACCGAAGGTGTTATCGCCGAACGTTAAGTTGTTCATCGTACCTTGGCTGGCGGCCGCTTTGTTCAAGGCGCCAAGTAGTGTATCGACTGTCCGTTGTGAGGTTTCCACATTGCCGCCCACCATTGCCGCGCATTCTGCGGGCGTTTCCCGTTCGGGAGGATTGAGAAAACATTCCGGTAGAATGATTTCAATAGGTGTTAATACACCACTGTTGAGAGGAATGTCTTCCTGGATCAAACAGCGAAAAACATACAGCACTACTGCGTTTACTATGGCGCGGTTGGCATTCAAGTTCGTTTCCAGTACTGGCCCCGTTCCTGAGAAATCGACAATTGCTTTTGTGCCTTTAATCGTAATTTGAACTGATAAAGGAGCGCCATTATCTAAGTGATCGGTAAATGAATAGACTCCGTCCTCTATCTGCGCGAGGGCCAATTGCATCTTTTCCGTTGCTGCGCGCTGGATATGCTGCATATAGGCTTGCACGACAGGTATGGAATAGCGATGAACCAAATCATTCAATAAGGTCACGCCACAATTGTTAGCTGCGACTTGTGCAGAGATATCAGCCAGATTGTCTTCAACTGAGCGAGACGGGTATTTGCCTGCTTGTAGTAACGAACGAAGTTCCTCTTCACGTGAAACTCCCTGGTCAACCAGTTTGAAATTTTGAATCAACACACCTTCATCGGCGAGTGTTTTCGAAAATGGCGGCATACTGCCGGGCACGATCCCACCGATCTCTGCATGATGTGCACGACTGGCAGTAAAAAACAGCAATTTTTTTGATTCTGGATTATGGACGGGGGTGATGACCGTGACGTCTGGCAGATGCGAACCGCCTCGATAAGGATCGTTGGTAATATACACATCTCCGTAAGCCAAATTCGGGTTATCGGCAATGATTCGTTTCACGGTTTCACTCATGGCTCCCAGATGGACGGGGATATGAGGGGCATTCACGACCAGGTCACCGGTGGCTGAAAAGACGGCACAACTAAAGTCGAGCCGCTCTTTCACGTTCGTGGAAATGGATGTTTTCTGCAGCGTGATTCCCATTTGCTCGGCGATGGAAGCAAACAAATTGTTAAAGATTTCCAGCATCACCGGGTCGGCTTCGGTACTGATGGTTTCATGAGTGCCTGTGTTCTTGGTGGATTCGCGAATCAGTGTTTCGCCACGTGACAAAATTTCGGCATCGAAGCCGGGGTCGATAATGACAGTCGAGATCGCTTCACAGATGATCGCGGGGCCGGAGATCAGATCGCCGGGGCGCAGCTCATCTCGCAGAAAAACGGCTGTCTGATGTGTGTTTCCTTGAAAATGGGTTTCCACTGTTTCCAGTGGATTGGGAACTCGTGAAACGACTTCAGAGGCAGGTAGATTTGGCTCTTCCATCCGTCCGACAACCTCTGTCCGCAGCGCGGTTACTTCAATGGCCCGTTCTTGATGTATGTATCCGTAAAGACGCTGGTGTTCTTGTTCAAAGAAAGCGAGTTCATCTCGACCTGTTTGACAGAGAATTTGAATTGTAGCATCAGTACCCAGATAACGCATTTCGAGTGAATGCTGCGGTTCGTCAATTCGTTTGTCTGGGATTCCTTCTCCGCGAACTTCTGCTCTTGCTTTTTGATCAAGTTGTTCGAACTTAGTCTGTAGTTTTTGCTTCAGTTCTTCTGACCAGATTTTGAGAACAGATTGTTGGCCGAAGCGTCGGACATCTGCTTGACCGATACCAAACGCACTCAAAATTCCTGAATAGGGGTGAATCAGAAGTTCTCGAATTCCCAGAGCGCGGGCAATGGCACACGCGTGTTGTGAGCCGGCGCCACCGAAACTCACCAACACATAGTCAGCCGGATCATAGCCGCGCGCGACAGAGATATTGCGAATGGGGCGGACCATGTTCGCATTGGCAATTTGTAGAAAGCCTTCTGCGAGTTCAAGAGGAGTGTAAGTTTTCCCCATTGGTGAAGCGGCAATTTCTTGGCAGAGCTGAGTCAATCTCTGTTCGACAGCGGTTTGATCCAATGCGAACGGAAACTGGCTGGGAATGATTTTGCCGAGAAAGAGATTCAAGTCAGTTACTGTCAACGGGCCGCCTCGTCCGTAACAGGCTGGTCCGGGATTGGCTCCCGCGCTGGCAGGACCAACGTGCAGTTTGATTCCATCAAAGCCGCAGATACTACCACCGCCGGCGGCGACTGTTTCGATGCTAAGCATCGGTGCGACAATCCGCACACCCGCTTTTCGCGTTTCAAATTCCCGTTCGTATTCGCCATCAAAGCGTGAGACATCGGTGCTCGTGCCCCCCATATCAAAACCGATGGATTTCGGAAAGCCGGCTAGCTCTGCCACATTCGAATAACCAATCACGCCTCCCGCAGGTCCGGATAAGATACTGTCCTTTCCGACAAAATGAGTCGCATCGACCAGACCGCCGGCTGAGGTCATCAACTTCAGGTCACAGTTTTTCAAAGGTGTGCGAAGTTTACTGATGTAATCTTTGAGGATCGGATTCAGATAGGCGTCCATTACTGTTGTATCGCCACGGGAAACAATTTTGATGAGTGGTGAGAGGCGACTTGAAACGCTGATTTCGTCAAACCCGACCTCTTCTGCGATTCGGGCTACCAGCTCTTCGTGTTCCGGATTCGCAAACGAATGCAGCAGGCAAATTGCCAGTGATTCGACCCCCGTTGATTTCAGCGTTTGAAGTTGTTGTTGAATGGTTTCTGGATCAGGTTCACAGAGCACAGTTCCTTCCGCAGTAATGCGTTCATCAATTTCAATAGTTGTTTCAAATAAGGGTTCTGGTTTTTGGATGACCAAATCGAATAAACGAGGACGATCCTGATTACCGATCAACAAGACATCAGCGAAGCCTTTGGTTGTGATAAAAGCGGTGCGGGCTCCATTGCGGGTGAGCAGAGCATTGGTGCCTCTGGTGGTTCCCAGCTTGACACTGATCTGGGGAATGGTGTCTGATTTTTTCAGACTGAGTATCCACCGAATCGCCAATAGGGGGGCTTCTTCTCCTGAACTCAGTTCATAGCCGGCAGATTCTTTGACCGTAGCGGGTAGGGGAGGTGTGAAGGTTAATATGCTGTTTGAGGAGTCAAAGGTCGTCACTTGTGCTGAATGCAGGGATTGTCCCTCTTCATTCAGAAATTCGATTTGATACTCTTGCCAGAACTCTGCCGGGTCGTTGCGGCGAGAAGCATCAACAATGGTCGTGGAACTAGAGATTTGTTGAATTTGACCTTTGGTAATACCCGAACTAAGTGTCTTAAAGGGGATGAATTCATTTCCTGGAGACCGCGCGATACAGTCCGTAAACGTCCCTCCCACATCGATCCAGAATTCCCATTTTTTATGAATATTTTCTGTTTTTAAATCATTCATTTCATTAAGTATTTCGTAAACTTTCACATGAATTTGATAGAATTCATTACTCGGTTTGATATAAACCTACGTATGAAATAACAAAACCATCAGGAACGCACAACAAAGCCCTAGGGCTTGTACGGTCTCTGCCCCCAAAGCTCTAAGCGATCAGAAAATTGAAAAGGGGTTTGTTGCTACTTGAATTATGTGCACTGTGACCTATAATTAGCGTGCCTGTCAGCAATCGCTACAGATTGAATTGTTGACAGAATGAAATATAATAAACTTGCTCAATCAATGTTCGTCTGGAACATCAGTTCTCACTAATTGGAGAAAACTCTTAATGAATAACTACAGTCCTGATTATTACGAAGAGGATACAACGGCTGGTGGCGGTGTATTTGCCATTGACGCAATTGCTTCCGAGCGAGCCACTTTTATCCGCAAAACCTACATGCACTTGGCTGGTGCGATCATGGCCTTCATGGGGCTGGAATTCATTCTCTTTAGTAGTGAGACTTTAGTAAATGGCATGATGCAAGCCATCGGTGGTAACTGGTGGCTGGTGTTAATCGCTTTCATGGGCGCCAGTTGGATTGCCAGCTCTATGGCATCAAGTGCCAAATCCCTAGCAGTACAATACGCTGGTTTAGGACTTTATATTGTCGCCGAAGCGTTGATCTTTGTGCCCATCCTTTTCATGGCAACTCATTTTGCCAATCCTACAGTCATTCCCATAGCTGCGGTCATTACACTTTGTATTTTTGGCGGACTGACCGCCTATGTGTTTGTGACAGGGGCAGATTTTTCTTTCATGGGTGGTTTTTTAACCATTGCCATGTTTGGAGCAATCGGGATTGCCATTGGTGCTGCTATTTTCGGATTCTCACTGGGGCTCTGGTTTGCCGCTGCGATGGTCGTCCTGATGAGTGGTTTCATCCTGTATGATACATCAAACGTATTACATCACTACTCGACCGATCAATACGTGTCCGCTTCGTTAGCATTGTTTGCTGCGATTGCCACACTATTCTGGTATGTCCTACGTCTAGTCATGATGTTCTCATCAAACGACTAAGTGAATCTGTAACGAGCAGACTTAGCTTAAAAGATCAAAGACAAGAACAGGCGAAGTGATTTTCGCCTGTTCTTTTTTTATGGATGCGTATTGACTTGTCAGGCTTCAAATGAAACTCGGACTGTGGCCACCTGCCTCGCTGTTTTCATATTTGTTAGATTTACCGAGCAGTTGTAATTCGTGAGGCAGGGCGTTACAAGGCGTTTACTTCGTCGATTGTGTAAAGCTTTTTGAATTCACTCTTCCATTGAGAGCGCCAAAAACACCTTGGCCCCATTTGACTGTTACTTCCTGAAAAATACCTGGGTTATCGACTTCAAACTCCGTTTTTGCTAACACTTCGCCATCCTGGCGAATGGTAATTCGGTTTTTTTCTACGACGAACTCAAGTGTAATAGGGCGATTCTTCCATTTGATCTGTGTTGCCAAATTTCCAGGCATGTGAAGTTGAACGACGGCTCCATATTCACGTCGTTGGGCATCAGTCAGGAATTTGTATTTGTCGAACCATTGGTAAGTACCTTTGGTTGATGTCGAAAGCATTAACGAGTTGCCTAGTGGGACCATGCCGGTGAGGCGTTGTCCCCAATGGTTGGCCACCAATCCAAACTTCTTGGCTTCAGCTTCGTAGGGATGCGTTGTTTTGTCGGTGAGTTCAGGATGAGAAAACAGCCTGCCCATTGAGTGCCAGCTTTCTTCATCAAGGTTGTATCGCCAAACTTCGGCCCACGGCCAGACCCCGACGATCAGATTACCCCGATAAATGGCCATGGTTTGAGCCTCTCGCGAAGAGGAAGATACACCTGGCAATTTTGGTGGCCAGCCTTTTAATCGCTTCAGTTCCTTACCACGATATTCAAAAAGCTCACCGGTGGGATATTGAGCCATCAGTAATCGGTCATGATAATTCAACATCGAATAAACTTGAAAACTCACTCCTTTTTGTGCCTCGGCCAAG
>JAJDEK010000278.1 GCA_029259875.1 Planctomycetaceae bacterium | reverse complement strand
CCAGTGACGGCAGCGGGGCGAATCCCGTCCCAGAGCTGATTCCAGACCTTGGCAGTGAGAACCAAATAATTCAAATACCAAACAATCACCCTCGAATTGAAACGGTTTCCAATAAAATGGAATATTTAGAGGGTGCCTTAAGATAAATTTTCTCACGCGCGCGACGCAGATTCCACAGTTTAAGGTTAGGCTGTTCTGCGTCAATCTAAATAAAAGTTCTTTATTTCAAGGAGCAAAATTAAGTTAAGAGATTCCTAAATTTGTCCAGAGTATTTTCTTTAGCAGGGATTACGACATTTCTGTTTTGAGTCTTTCACCTTGATGAACTATTGATGTGATCGATTTATTTTCATTAAGTGTGCGTAGTCTGGGAAGCATGCGATTTCTATTCTGTTCTCATGAACTCTTGATGAAATTGATGTTCAGCCCTTGCGAATTGACTAGGGTCAGGTTCAAAATAGGCGAATTCTTTTTAGTTTTCATCAAGGTGGATGTAACGATGTGGTCTTCACGATTGTTCTGGAAGCTGTTTCTGGTTTATGCCGGTTTAAATATTGCATCTGCGATCGTGTTTGTTTTGATTGTTTCAGGGCGTCAGCAAACTCAGGTTGTTGAGCAGGTTCGGCAACGTCTGCATGATTCAGCAGTAATCATGGGGAGCAGTCTGGATGGCATTTTCGAGCAGGGACTTACGGAAAGCCTACAAGAAAAAGTCAAAAAATTAGGGAAGAAGACAGGCACACGGTTGACCTTGATCGATATGGATGGTCTTGTGATCGCCGACTCAGACCAGGATACTTTGGAGTTGGTTCGTGATATGGAAAATCACAAAAACCGGGTCGAAATCATTCAGGCGATCTCCACCGGGTCGGGAAGCTCTGAACGAATCAGTCCGACTTTGAGTGAGCCGATGTTGTATTATGCTGTTTTGTTCAAAGAAGGGGAGCAGCCTGAAGGAGTGGTACGTGTTGCGATTACAATGGCGAAAATCCAGAAAGAGGTTTCTTCTGTTGAAAAGCTGATCTGGAGTATTGCTTTACTTGTCAGCCTGACTGTGATGTTGCTGACTTACTGGGTTGTGGCGCGAATGATTCGTCCTTTGACTATTTTGACCAATGCTGCCGAGTCAATTGCTGGAGGAGAATATGATCAAAAGCTCTATTTTCCACAACATGATGAATTGGGGATTCTGGCTCAGTCCTTCAATCATATGAGCAGTGAGATGGCCGAGCGTGTGAGGCAGTTGCAGGCAAGCGGAGATCGCTTGGGGACTGTTCTGGAAGGCATGGTGGAAGGAGTCATCGCGATCAATGAACGTCAGCATGTCCTATTTGCGAACGAATCTGCCGGTCGACTTCTGTTTTTCTCTCCAGAAGAGGCTGAAGGAAAGCCATTATTTGAATCGGTTCGCAATCATCAGTTGCAAAAAGCTGTGACGGAAGTGCTGAATACTTTAGAGCCTCAACGTATGGAAGTCGAACTAGAGAGCACCAGTGATCGGATTTTAGGTGTGACGACAACTCCTTTGCCTGGAGAGCCTTGCCCCGGCTTAGTAATTGTATTGTTCGATATGACCGAGTTGCGGAGATTGGAATCCTTAAGACAGGAGTTTGTGGCGAATGTATCGCATGAATTGAAGACTCCCTTAAGTTCAATCAAAGCCTATACCGAAACGCTCATTCGGGGCGCGATGAACGATCCGGAAATAAGTCAGACATTTTTAATGCGAATTGAAGAACAAGCGGAGCGTCTGCATGAATTAATTATGGACCTGATCAGTTTGGCGAGTATTGAGTCAGGAACTCAGGTCTTTGATATTATTAATATCGAATTGAGGCCCTTTGTTGAAGCATGTCTGGTTGACCAGCAAAAAGTTGCCGAGTCCAAGAACATCGAATTTGTAGTCGAAGAAGTAGAGCCCAGTATTAATGTCAAAGCAGATGAAGAAGGCTTACACCAAATAATTGGTAACTTGATTAATAATGCGATCAAATACACTCCCGAACAGGGACGGATTACGATTCGCTGGGAGTATGAAGATTCCAATATGGTATTTCTTCAAGTGCAAGATACCGGGATCGGGATTGAGGAAAAGTATCAGGCACGTCTGTTCGAACGATTCTTCCGGGTCGATAAAGCACGCTCGCGTGAACTCGGTGGAACGGGGCTAGGGCTTTCTATCGTCAAGCACTTGGTTCAGTCCTTCAATGGAACCATCGGCGTGACCAGCAAAGTCGGTGAAGGAACCACCTTTGTCGTTCGACTTCCCAGGGGCTAAATGTCTAGTCGAGTGTGCTGTAAAGCATTATTGCATAATATCTTATGGCTTTTCTGGCCATCATGTCTAATGTTGTTAAAAGATTAAGCACTTCACAGTTTCTTAATATTATCTTAACAATCAGCGGGTATGGTAACGCACATCTGAAAAAGGTGTTCTAGATCTTTGGTTGATCTGGCTTGGTTTGTCTAGCGCCTTGAATCAAAGCTAATTTCAAACTTGTTTATCAACGTACCGCATTGGGAGAGACACACGAGATGATCACAACAAAGGTAGGGAAATTATTGGGGCTGCTATGTTTGGCCGTTGGTGTTTCCCTGGTTGGCGCTGGATGTAATGGGAATAGTGATGCTGGAAAAGATCCCGTTGCCAAAAAAGCAGGATCAGAAACTGAAGCTGCAGGTGGAACACTTTCTGGCAGTGTGAAAATTGATGGTTCCAGTACTGTCTATCCCATAAGTGAAGCGGTTGCTGAAGAGTTCCGTAATGTGCATCCCAAAGTGCGCCCCATTGTGGGGATTTCGGGGACTGGTGGTGGTATGAAAAAATTCATCGCTGGCGAGATTGATATTTGTGATGCCTCTCGTGGGATGAAGGAGAAAGAAGCTGCTTCCTGTAAAGAAAAAGGGATTGAATTTATTGAACTCTCTGTTGCCTTTGATGGTTTGGCTGTGATTGCAAATCCCAAAAATACCTGGTGTGACTGTTTGACAGTTGGCCAACTTAAAGAATTGTGGCGACCTGAGAGTGGAGTAAAGCAGTGGAAAGACCTTGATCCAAAATGGCCTGCTAAAGAGATCAAGTTATATGGACCTGGTACTGATTCAGGAACTTTTGATTACTTCACTGAAGCAATTGTAGGCGAAGAGAAAGCAAGTCGTGCGGATTACACGGCTAGCGAAGACGATAACGTTCTGGTAACTGGAGTTCAGTCAGATGAATATGCTCTGGGTTATTTTGGATACGCATATTACGAAGAGAATAAAGACAAGCTGAAATTATTAGCCGTGGATGGTGGTAAAGGTTGCACAAAGCCATCTTTGGAAACTGTGCGTGATAACTCTTACGCTCCTCTTTCTCGTCCATTGTTTATCTATGTTCGAAAGTCTGCTTTAGAGCGACCTGAAGTTGTGGCATTCGTGAAGTTTTATCTTGAAAATGCTGCTCAACTTGCGAAAGAGGTGGGTTATGTACCTGTTTCTGATGAAGTTGAAAAACAGAACCAGGATGCCCTAAAGGGAGCATTGTCTAAGTGACAGAAAAACGTTCCAACGAAGAACAACCGATAGAGATGGAACTCAGCGAGGTAGCTACAATCAAGCTACCTCGCTCTACGTCATTAGAAAGGGCGGGTGGCCTCTGGGTTCGCCTGCGTCCTTTTTATGAAGGGTTGATTCATTTTAGCTTGTTCATCTGTGCCAGTGTTTCGGTACTGGTCACCGTTGGTATTGTATTTGTCTTGCTATATGAGTCGGTCCAATTTTTCTTTGATGTGTCGATCATTGAGTTTCTGACAGGGACGAGGTGGACGCCTCTACTAAAGCCACAGCATTTTGGGATATTGCCTTTAATGTGTGGGACAATGTTGGTTGCTGGTGGAGCAGCGATTGTCGCTGTGCCAATTGGATTGGGAACGGCCATCTATCTCAGCGAATATGCGTCTCCCCGTTTTCGTGATATCGTCAAACCCATGTTAGAAATTCTGGCGGGGATTCCTTCTGTAGTTTATGGTTATTTAGCGATTGTCTTTGTTTCTCCGATTATTCGCTATCTGTTTCCCAGTGCCGGGGTTTTTAATGCGGCGAGTGCTTGTATTGTAGTGGGAATTATGATCTTACCGATGATCATTTCCTTAAGCGAAGATATTTTGCAGTCTGTTCCATTATCGCTAAGAGGTGCTGCATTTGCTTTGGGGGCCAACAAGTTTGAAGTGACAGTGCGTGTAGTCGTTCCTGCCGCCTTATCCGGGATTATTGCTAGTTTTCTGTTAGCGATTTCGCGAGCGATTGGAGAAACGATGGCTGTGACTTTGGCCGCCGGTGCAACTCCC
>JAJDEK010000277.1 GCA_029259875.1 Planctomycetaceae bacterium | reverse complement strand
GACAAACTGAGCGATGAAACGTTTGAGCGTGCCTTCGGTCCCGCTTACTACTCATTCGACTATGGAAGTGTGCATTTTCTGGTACTCGATGATATTGAGTGGATCGTTTCGGAAAAAGGTAAGAAAGGGAAATACCAAGGTGGACTTGGTAAAGAGCAAATGGAGTTTATCAAGAACGACTTGAAACAGATTCCCGAAGATCAATTAGTCGTATTGATGATGCATATTCCCCTGGTTGACGTGAAAGATCGACAGGAGTTATATCGGTTGATTGAAAAGCGTCCCTTCTGTATGTCGATTTCCGGACACACACATCACCATGAGCACCGCATTATTACCAAAGCCGATGGCTGGCGCGGTCCTAAACCACATCATCACGTGATTAATGTCACAGTCAGTGGTAGCTGGTGGTCTGGCGCACCTGATGAACGAGGAATTCCCCACACGATGATGGCTGATGGTGCTCCCAATGGTTATTCCATTATCAGCTTCGATGGCAAAGATTATAACGTTGACTTTCGAGCTGCCGGTCGGTCGACCGACTATCAAATGAATATCCTGGCTTCCGAAGAGGTTGCTACAGACCAGTTGGCAAATACTGACATCTATGTGAATGTCTTCAATGGTTCCAAGCAATCTAAAGTGGAGATGCTGATTGGAAACAAAGGCAGCTGGGTTCCCATGCAGCACAAAGTTGAAGTGGATCCTAGCTTCAAAAAATTATCCGAGACAGAAAATGCCATCGCAGGCAAAAAATGGCGTAATCTTCCCAAAGGGAAAAAATCGACACATCTCTGGCATGCCAAGTTGCCTGCTGGACTGAAACCGGGAACCCATCTTCTGCGAGTTCGTACGGTCGAAATGGATGGCGATAAACATCAAAGTGGCCGTGTGATTCGAGTGGTTCCCGCCAAACAGGTACAGAAGACCGCCTCAACAGAAAAATAAACCTGAATAACAACGTTGAAAAAATAACAGGGGGAATGCAATCTGAATTCGCGTTCCCCCTGTTTTCATTTCAATACATTGTTTTTTGTGACAGCCATTCGATTGCAAAATGATTCAACAGTTCGAAATGGTCATCTCTCTGAAATCAACACTTTGTTGACTTTTTTATGACACGAAATGCAGGTCATTGTCAAATGTAGATAACTAAGCGAAGCACCATCCAGGTTTTTCTCTTTCGCAAACTTGATCACCTGGCGAGCGGCTGAGCGGAATTCGTCACTTTGTTGAGCAAAGATAGGTCCTTCGATCACCTGCCAATCGGTGGCATTACTCATCTTGATCATCTTTTCCGCCCCTTTTTGCATCAAGGCGTAATCTTCTACCATCAATCCTTCTAAAACCAATTGAGAACTAGTGAGCTTCTCGCGCATGAACTTGTTAATTCGCTCCTCATCCTCCTGGTCTTTTGATATCGCTTTACTCTTGTCTTTCGCGGTATCAACGGCATGCACGAGTTGGGAATCGTTGGGATTGGCTCCTAATCCGAGAAGAAGGAAGCCACTAATAAACAGGTAAAAAAGCTTTCGCATCAGATTGTCCTTAACTATGGCGGGTGATGGCAGAATCTAGTCGTAAGATTCTGAATAGGGTGTACTTCCCGCTCATTGTAAGGCACTCAGATCAACGGTCAATCAGGGATTCCCCTATGCCGAGTCTGGTACAATTACGTTCCCAGTAGTCACTCAGGTAGTTTAATTTCAACTGGGAGTATAGAAAGGCTTTCATCTTTGGGAATGAAATACGGAATATTTTCTGACATTAACCGTCTTTGGATTTTCTGAAACATTTGTTTTCGAGCAGATTCTGCGTTTGCATTCCGCAACATAAGAAAACGAGGATTCACTTCTGCCTCTTTAGTCCAAAGTGATTTTTTTGATTGAACATCGATCCAAGAAAGTTTAAAAGCTGCTGCCGTTGATTGAATCGTTTTTCCGGTTGCAGTCCGTCCTAGTGGATTCCCAGGAGTTGGTTTTCCACGTTTCGTAAGTTGTAATTTGTTACCATCTTGTTCGTGATATTCTATCTTCAAAATGATCGGTTGATTGAGAGTTACTTTAAACCCCTCCGCTTCTAGGCGCTGTTTTATAACATCCTCGATAATTGGTTTCACTTCTTCAATATTTCCGAATTTCACATCACCAATATTCACATCAATACTAACTTGTTGCCCCTTAGCTAAAATCGCGTCGTCTTGACTATCATATGCAGCTAAGTCATCTGCCACTAGCTTTTCTGGAATCTGGACTGGTACCAAAAATTGTTTTTGATCCAACAAAAGACGCCCATCTTTATCTGACAAGGCTGTCGCTGTTGCTGCAAGTAGGTAATGAGGAGTTAAATAGACTTCGTCTCTCATAATAACATAAGGAACAGGTTTTAGTGTCCAAAGAACTTTCTTGCGCTGACGATCTAAATACCAAGCGCCATAAAGTAACCATCCCGTACCACTGGGATGCCAGACTAGTTTTTCACCTTGGTAACTAGGATTGCTTAATACTTCACTAATATTACTAAGGGCTTGATAGCCATTCGATGCTTGACCTGTTTTGAGATCGATTAGCCAAATCGCTGTTCCATTCGAATTCGAAAGTAGTATTCCAAGCTCTTTACCATCTGGTGAAAAATTCATTTCAAGTAACGTAAAATATTTATCTTTCAACTGCAGAATATCTTTAAAATAGGTTAAGTTGATCAATTCAAGAGATTCCAGATCATATACGACCAGTTCTTTTTCAACACTACCCAGTTCCGTGCCGAGTGTAATAAGATACTTTCCGCCCGGACTCACCTTATTGTGAATATTATCAAACTTTAAAGGATCGATTTCTTTTTCTTTTAACAGTTTCCCGGTTCTGAGATCCCATAGTTTTAAAAACGCTTTAGAATTGAGGCCTGCCCTCAATTCAGTCTTCGTGTAGACACGCGTTGAATTACTAATCCCGCAACTGTAAATACTATTATTCGCGACGTCCGCATCCCACTCGGCCAACTTTTTACCAGTGCTGACCTCCCAGCTAGCCACCTTGGGTACTTTCGTGTCATTCGTCTTGAATGGAAGTACCATGTATTTTCCGTCGGTACTCAATTTGATTTTAGATTGCGAAACATACCAATTTTTCTCGATATCTATTGAAACCTGACCCACTTTTTTTTCTGTAACTAGATTCCAGACATCAATGTTGTAAACATCGTATCCTTCATGTCGCAATCCAATAAAAGGGCTGAAGGCATGCGGAACGATTTTATCTTCTTCAATCCCTTTCAAGTCAATCGAAAGATTAGACGATTCTGGCCAATCAGCACTATAAGTCGGAAGATCAATAAGTGAAACCCATTGTTGACTAGTAGAACTACTATTTTTGCTAGCGGCATTGCCGTTTGACTTCGCTTTATTGTTGGCAGCGATTATCGCCTTCTGTTTCTCTCCCAACTCCTTGACGCGTGCGAGAGTTGTCTTCATTTTATCAAGTATCGGTTGTCTTTCTTCTTTCGTTTTTGCTACTCTGACTGCTTCCGCATACTCTTTTAAGTCGACTCTAAGCTCCTTTAACTCTTGATTTATATCGACTATTTTTTGCTGAGCGGCTTCATCATTTTTTTTGTCTCCAAACAACCCACCGACGAACGTATAAGCAATAAAGAAAGCAATCCCAAACGCACATACACCTGCTATAATCGTGATCGGGTTATTCGAATTATTCGAACTTTTCTTTTTTGATGAACCAGTCGATTTCTTTTTACGTGCAGGGCGAACCGGTGCTTCGTACTCTTCTTCATACAGATCGTCTTCGAAATCGTCATCTCCCGTAGGGACACGCATCTTGGAACCGCACGATTTACACTTCAGTACCTGGCCGGCGCGGTCATCGCGGACTTTATATTCCTGAAAACAAGTTTCGCATTCGAATTTAATCATCGTTGAAGCCCTAAGTGTTGTTATGATCTATTTTTAATGGTGTCGATAGCAGAACTCATTCGAAATCATGTATTACTTTATGTATAATCGCAAGCAGAAAATGCAATTTCGTAAGAGAAGTTAAAAAAACGATCCCTGGTGGAAACGTTCTTTCTATTTTTAATGCGCGAATCAGGAATACATCTATGCGTCATCGAATATTAAACTCTGTAACAAGCATTGTGCTGTTTTGGATAGTACTAATTCATTGCATCGCATCATCACTCATAGCAGCAGATCGACAGCCCAATGATCGCCCGAATTTGATTGTCATTATGGTAGATGACAT
>JAJDEK010000276.1 GCA_029259875.1 Planctomycetaceae bacterium | reverse complement strand
ATTCGGCAATCACTTCGACAACTTCGAGCTGAGGATCGAGAGGTTCTTGTCCTTCGTTATTCACTAGGATGGTCATCAAAACGAATGTCAGTAGCGCTCAACACATCGACATCAGCTATTGATATGAGGCTTTCTCGGGCGAGAAAGCGTCTTTGTGAAGAGTTGGAGAAAGTGGGGATTGATCATGAAACCGTTTGACACTTCAGGAATGCTCGAGAATGATGAAGAGCTGGAGAGTGTTTTGCGCGAATACTTTCAGCAAGAGATGCCTCTTGAATTGCAAGAACTCCCCGAAATTTCTGATGAAGAATATGAAAAACGTTCCAAGCAGGTTACCAAGCTGGGAAACGACGTTCCCGATAGTTTCGGGAAGAAACCTCATCGGCAATTCAAACTGAGCCTGTTGATGTCAGGTGTCTGTGTCTGCCTCGTTGCGGCAGTGGTCATCTTCACTCAATTTCGACCTACAGACAACATACCTGTAGTGAATCGTACCATAGATCAGCCAAAGCCGAACCAATTGTCAAATCAAGATTATGTTTCGAATAATTCCAACACGACAAATTCAGAAACGTTTGTTGTTGACCAGGGAAGTGCTCTTAGAGAGATGACCCCGGATATTAACAAAAGCGTACACGAATCAATTGATATTACACTCTACAATACGGAGTTCGGTCCGATCGAACAGAAAACAGAACTTCTGTGGACAAACATTACATTTCAGAATCCAGAAACCGGAACTAACGTAGAGATGTCAATGCCTGAATTAACCATAGATTTTATTCCTGTTAGTAAAGCCAGAATCTCTTTAATTAGCGAAGAAGGTGGGAACCAGCAGTAGAGTCAAATCTATTCCAAGATAGATAATTTTACGGTTAGCGGATAAGTAGGAATTTACAATACGGGCCACAAAAAAGAAGTTTCCAATTCCTAAGCGAGTTGCGATCTTAAGGAGAGGTAGCGGCTTTTTTGAATCATTTCCAAGGCAGTACAATGAAGAAACAGCATCGATGGTTCTTTTTAAGCGGAGTCATTTTTTCTCTGTTGACGGTTCAACTTGCATTTGCGGGTGATCTTCCTTTACAGGCAAAGAAACCCGGCCAAGCGAAATCAAAGGCGAAACACTCGCCGAAACCGAAGATGGCCCCCGCAAAAAATACGAATTCCGGGGCAAATAATAAGCAGACGACATTTCGGGTGACAAGTCGCGCCACAGGCGAAACCGATCTACGAAATTTTGTGGGAATCGTGACCGAACCAGTACCTGCCGCCTTAGCGGCACAATTAAATGAAATGGTGCAGTCTGGCCAGGGTGTGGGAATAAAACTGGTTCTCCCTGATTCTCCTGCACATCAAGCTGGCATCAAGATGTTTGATGTCTTGACTACATTTAATGGCAAAGCGATTACTTCTTCCGACGTGTTACGCAAATTTGTTATGGATACCAGCAAAGGTAGCAAAGTCAAGTTTGGTGTAATTCGTGCTTCGAAACATCAGACCATCGAAGTTACATTAATACAAAAACTCTATCGACATTATCAGTTCTCAGTCAGACCAGTTGGTCAAAACCAAGAGCCACAAAAAACAAAGAGTGCGCAGCCGCCTCAAGATGGTCCAATTGCTTCCCGCTCGACAGAGTCAGATCCTTTGGGAGGACGCAAGATGCCTTTGGGGCTCAGCCAAATCCCAGTCTCTACGACTCACAATCTCAGTCTCTTGTTTGTGGGAAGTATTAAAGAAGGCTATTCTGTTGAAGTCAGTTATCAGGACGCGAATGATACCTTACAGACACACCATTTTAAAGGAAATCTGAACGAGATCGGTGAGCAGGTTCTTGACATGCCAGATCACGTGCAGATGATGATCAATGAACGATTGAAAGAGTTAAAGATGGCGTTGCGAGGGAAAGCGAGCTTCCGCTTGCAAATTAAACCACATATGCAAGGTAATAATCGTTTCATACGCGTCTTTTTGAGTCGTTCTACGAAAGAGAAATCTGTGCGGATGGTTGAGTTGGATCACCATCTTGGTAATCGTCCCGCATTAAACGTAAATCAGATATTGGGCAATCAAATCTTTACACAAGAGTTAAAACAACTCTCACCCGCTATTCAGGAAAAAATTCGAGCGACTCTACAAAGAATTCGAATCCCTACGGCTCATGTGCGAGTAGATAACCCGATTTAATCTTGAGTCCGAGAAAAAGAGACAGATAGAAAAAGCAGCTATTTCAAAATTTGAAATAGCTGCTTTTTTACTTGCATAGATCAGTGAGATCCAAATCTTATAAAAAACCGCGACGGCGTTGACTGCTATACCTTTGCAGCGAATCTTCGATAATGGGAAACGCAGCTTCAGCAGACTGAAACTCTTCCACTTCTACGGTTTTCCCTTCGAGCATTTTATAATCCTGAAAGAATCGTCTCAGCATAGCCAATCGATGGGGTGGTAACTCTGATGCTTCCGTAAATGGATTGTATTCTGGATCATTCACGGCAACAGCTAGGATTTTATGGTCAGGTTTACCACTGTCAATCATAGTCATCACTCCAATGGCACGTGCATCGAGAATGGTCAACGGATCAACGGGCTCCTGACAGAGAACCAACACATCGAGCGGGTCATCGTCTTCGGCCAAAGTCTGTGGAATAAATCCATAGTTGGCGGGATAGTGAACTGCCGAGTAAAGCATACGATCCAATCTTAATAGACCAGTCGTTTTGTCCAATTCATATTTCACTTTGGAAAAAGTGGGGATTTCAATCACGGCAGTGAAATCGCGAGGCAGGTTCTGCCCGGGAGTCACATCGTGCCAGCAGTGAGTCACTATACTCTCCTGAATTATTAGCTAGATAGAATAGAAATACTGACTGATCTCGAGCAAGATCAGCTAGTTTACTTTGAATAGTTCTACTTTAAAGTGCAGCGTCGCGCCTCCTGGAATGTCAGGACCAGCACCAGCTGCCCCATATCCCAGATCTGGTGGAATGATCAATTCGATTTCCCCGCCCTCACCAATAAGTTGCAGGCCTTCAGTCCAGCCTTTAATGACACCACCCAATGGAAACGAAATCGTTTCTCCTCTTTTATAAGAGCTGTCAAATTCGAACCCATCTTCGCGAGTGCCACGATAATGAACGGTCACACTGTCCTGAGGTCCTGGTTTTTTATCGCTGCCTTCTCGGACAATACGGTATTTTAAGCCAGAAGGAGTTGCTGAGTAACCAGGTTCACTTTCGTCGTTCACGTTACTGTCCATTTCTTTTTGATTGGTTTGAGAGGAAGCGGTTTGAGGATCTGCTACGATCGTATCTGTCTGTGTGTCTTGCTTTAAATAGCCACCACAACCAGAAAAAGTGATGCAGATCACACCGCATAAAATTAAAAACTGAGATTTTTTCATTGGAATATTACCTTATCAACGGGCAATTAACTATACTGCGGTCCTATTCACAGGAATGGGCCTGACGGATACCATAACTAATAGATCTTCAGGTTGCATCATCAAGGTGTCCTCCTTTTCATGAGTTCAGAAAAAGAGTGAATGACTCGGGTTGATGCTATCATTGCAGAATACTGTAATCCAGAAGTTCCCTGAAATTCATGCTTTAAGCATTAATCTTTAGCAGATTAGAAAAGTGGTCATTCAATTCAAATACTTACTACTTAGATAAAGATCTTCTGAAATGACAGATCACGTTCACATACGTTCTACAAAACAAAATGATATTAACAAGCTCGCTGAATTCATAATCCCCTTTGTGGAACAGGAGAAAATACTACCACGTACTTCAGATGAATTAGCGGAACTGGTGGAAACGGGTTTTGTGGCTGTCGAAAATGAGGAAATTATCGGCTTTGCCTCTCTGGAAATCTACTCTCGAAAAATGGCCGAAATTCGTAGTCTCGTCGTTGCAGAACATCGACAGGGAGGTGGTATCGGCAAGAAGCTGGTTGCCGCATGTGTTGAGAGGGCACACCACAGAAACATTTTGGAAGTTATGGTGGTGACATCGTCCGATGTGTTTTTTCAAAGCTGCGGGTTCGATTTCACA
>JAJDEK010000275.1 GCA_029259875.1 Planctomycetaceae bacterium | reverse complement strand
GACGGCAACGATCCGAATTTCGTTCCATTCCCAATCAACGAGCTGTTGGTTTTTATCGCCGATTTCAGCAACAACCTTCGGCTTACCCTTAGCGCCCGCTTCGACGCGTTGGAAACGCTGTGCGATAATTCCGCGACCGGTTTTCTCACCATACATCATGCCAAAATATTCTGGTTTCGGATGGAGATCGGCCTGATACCCTTTCAATGCAAAATTTGCGGGATCAACCAGCTCGCTGCGATATTGAACGCCAGAGTTGTTGCCCTTGAATCGGACGGTCGCTTTGAATTCAAAGTCGCCTACTTCACCCCCTTGCCAGACGAGAAAGGTGTTGGGTTTGGCCGGTTTTTCTTTCGTGGTTTCGCCAACAATGGCACCGTCTTTCACGGTCCAAAAACCTTCTTTTCCGGCCCAGCCGCTGAGGTCTTTCCCATTAAAGAGGTTCTGGAATTCCTGTGCATTGACTGCGCTGGTGGAAAATATGAGGAGAGTGAAAAGAACGTAGACAAATTTTCGCATGGTGGTATTCCGGTTGATAAGGGCGAGTGATTATTATATGGGAAATCGTTGTCGAAATTCGTGAGGAGCGTGGTGTGTCTGGTGAACTGAATTGAGTCCATCACCTTATCCAGAATTTCCCATACGGGTTAATCCTGGGAAACGATTCTATATCTTAACATCGCCTCCCATCCTGTGTCGAGCACGTAGTAGATTTCATGTTATTTCTCCACGCAATTTCCCCAGAGACGCACCACCATTCCACTTACCTACTCTTTTTAACGTAATGCCTGTTGACATCGTATGGTGGAATCGGCGCTGGAAAAAAGCTGCCGTGGTGACAGGGCCGCTTAATTGGAACTATTTGAGTCGCTAATCCGATGACGGAGATAATTAGCGCGCGCTGCATTGCGTTCGCTCGATTCCAACTCTCCCCCCTGCAATTTCTGCAGATGTGCGGGCTGAGTAAAGATAAACATTTCATTGACGGTTGAGATCGGTAGCTCTTCAATCAAACCCAGGTTCACTCCCATCCTCACACTCGAAAGCAAGTGCATCGTTTCTTCTGAACTGATGGTTTGCGCGGTACTCAAAATACCATAAGCACGAGAGACCTGATCGTGCAGCCCCTGGCGATTTTCTTTGATTAATGAATTCCTGACACGTCTTTCATAAGAAATGATATTCGGAACGACTTCTTTAATACTATCGATCAATTGGCGTTCTGTTTGTCCCAATGTGACTTGATTAGAGATCTGGTAAAAATCTCCCATCGCTTGGCTGCCTTCTCCATAAAGACCACGCACTGCCAAGTTAATTTTCTGTAGCGCCTGAAATACTTTTTGGATTTCCTTTGTGATCACCAGCGCTGGTAGATGCAACATCACACTCACGCGTATCCCGGTGCCGACATTTGTAGGGCAGGCAGTCAGATAGCCAAATTCTTCACTGAACGCATAGGTAACTTCCTGTTCCAGCAAGTCATCAATCTGATTGACGGTTTCCCAGCATTCATTCAAAGAAAATCCGCTACGCAGTACCTGTAATCGGAGGTGGTCTTCCTCATTGACCATAATGCCAATATTTTCTTCACTGTCCAAACCCACGCCACGAGGTCCCGTTCGTTCTGAGTGTTCACGGCTGATGAGCTGTCGTTCCACAATGAACTGCCGATCCAAACTGCAAAGTTCGTTGACATCCAGATACGACAGTTTTAGATCCATGGGAAGCGAAGTGATAATCGGGCGCACGAGTTGCTCAATCTCGCCCAACGTCGATTCTGTACAACGGTTAATAAAGGGAAATTGCGTAAGATTTCTGGCGAGTCGAATCCGGCTGGACATGACAATATCCGAGTCAGGGCCGATTCCTCTCAGCCATTCACCACTTGTGCGAGTGAACGCGTCCAAATCCACCCTGCTTCTCCTTTAATAAACCCAATTTAATCAAATCGATCAGTTAGAAATGGTCTCTATCCGTGCATTCTATCTCGCGTGACATTCTTTCCCAAACGGTGTAGACTCGGGAAACGAATAACATACTCAGTTGGCCATTGAAAACAAAGCCTAATTCACTTTGATCTCCTTGAAAGCTTTGTAAGTTTAAAAACCTCGTTCTATTTTATGCGATAGACGCCATGAATACCATTCCTCATATCCGAATCAAAATCGCAAATGCTGGAAAGTTCAAAAAGAAACCGGAGTGCAATAAAGTCGAAACCGAACATTTTTGAGATTTTTGAGAACTGCGAGTCCGCACAGCTTGTCTCTGAGATGGGAAATGTTCATAAGAGAGTCCACCACAAAGGATTAAAACCGGGATGCTTGTTCATCCACAGACAGACCAATATAAGATAATCCATGAAATACGTTCCAGATTTTGAAACATTTAAGCAGCTTTCCAGTCAGGCCAACCTGGTTCCTGTCTATCGACAGTTGACTGGTGATACTCTGACGCCCGTCAGTGCCTATCAGTTGCTGGAAAAGGGACCTTATTCATTTCTGTTCGAGAGTGTTGTCGGGGGAGAACAAATCAGTCGCTATAGCTTTCTGGGAGCGAATCCATTTTTGATAGTGGACGCTTATGAAAAGCGCATGGTAATTCAACAGGCGGGACAAACAGAAGAACGAACGGTTGACGATCCACTACGGGAACTAGAAACTATTCTCGCGCAATATCAGGCAGCCGAGCTTCCTTCTCTGCCTCGTTTTTGTGGCGGTGCTGTCGGATATGCTGGCTACGATGTCATACGTTATTCCGAAAATCTACCCAACGCCCCAGAGAATGATCGTCAACTTCCCGATCTTTCCTTTGCCTTGTATGACCACATGGTGGTCTTTGATCAAATTAATAAAACTGTTTTGGTTGTTGCCCATGCACACGTCGAGCCCAACTTAAACGAGGATGATCTACATGCCGCCTATCAAGCAGCCTGCCAACGCATTGATGAAACGTGCCAGCGATTTCAAAGTGACGATTCACCTGTTTTAAAGATGGCCGACATTAGCGTCGATACTCATGCTGAGCCCGACTTAACTTGGACGTCGAACTTTACACAACAGAAATTCGAAGCTGCCGTCGATGCCTGCAAGGAATATATTGTTGCTGGAGATATCTTTCAGGTTGTTTTGAGCCAACGTCTCAATCTGGAAACCTCAGCAACTCCGCTGGACATCTATCGCAGTTTGCGTGTGGTCAATCCCAGCCCGTTTATGTTCCTGCTAAAAACTCCCGAAGTGGATCTGGTTGGCAGTTCTCCTGAGATTATGGTGCGTGTGGAAGACCGCCTCACCACCGTTCGCCCCTTAGCGGGAACACGAAAACGTGGTAAAACGGAAACAGAAGACAAACGCTTGGCAGAAGAATTACTGGCAGACCCAAAAGAGCGGGCCGAACATGTGATGCTGATTGATCTGGCAAGAAATGATGTCGGCCGCGTGAGTGAATTTGGCTCGGTGGAACTGTCTGATGTGATGGTAGTAGAACGTTATAGTCATGTCATGCATATCACCTCCAACGTAACAGGCAAATTGACAGAGGAACGATCCGCACTGGATGCATTAAGAGCAGGGCTGCCCGCGGGAACGGTTTCCGGTGCTCCGAAAGTACGGGCGATGGAAATTATCGATGAGTTTGAACCACACCGACGTGGTCCTTACGCGGGAGCCGTCGGCTATCTCGATTTTACCGGGAACATGGATACGTGTATTGCACT
>JAJDEK010000274.1 GCA_029259875.1 Planctomycetaceae bacterium | reverse complement strand
AGTTGCAGACAATTCCGTCTGGTGATTCCATTGCAATTTTTTGAAACGTTTTTCATTTCTGGTCCTGTTACTTTTGTTGTAAGACAACCATTATCTGTGAGGGTAGAGGACTTTAATTCTTAAAAAGGTACTCCGGAGTATTCAATAACGCCCACATCAGATCTTCAATCACTTGCTGGCGTTTCGCCCCCTCCTTTTCAAAGAGGGAACGCCCCAGCCTTTTTTCTTCGATCGTTGGATAACGCGAATAAGCGGTCAGATATAATTCTTCCATAATTTGATCAGGAGTCATTTTACTCTTGGCCCATTTGGCACAATTTCCGTTCGATGATTGAATGCGGGAATACAATTCGCGCGAATTCATCATATGCAACACCTGCACGACTGTCGTATCCAGAGTTCGTTCACAAGGAGGATCCTGATTCGGATCGGGCCGCCCAAACGAATCCAGGAATACGGAACTCACGCGATGCGTCCAAAGCTGCTTGGCTGTTGAATTGGCGGGCATTGCTACAAACGATTCGGGAACGCCGATCATTTCACTGATGCTGTCCAGCAAGACTTCCGCTCGCAGACGTTGGCGGTAATATCGCGAATAGTTGCGACCATCACCTATGTTGGTTTCATTGGGCAATGAACTCAAGCTGTAAACGTAAGAAGTAAGAATCGTCTTAATGTATTTTTTTTGATCAAATTTTTGGTCCCGGAAATTCTGCCCCAAAGCCTTCACCAATGGTGTATTTGAGGGAGGATTACTTTCACGGAAGTCATCAATGGGCTCTACGATTCCGCGCCCCATTAGATCAGCCCAGATGCGATTCGCACTCACTTCTGCAAAGAAATGATTTTGTGGTGAAATGATCCAGTCTGCTAATACTTCTCGAGGATCCTGATCCGGTTTTATCTCCGGAACTTTTCCGAATAAAGGGCGTGGCTCAAGCACAGCATTGGTAAGCGGATGTTTGACACTTCCTGAATTCGCGGTAAACACAATTTCTTCTGATCCGGAAATCGGTGTTGAGATTCCTCGGCCTTTGCGCCCCACCTTCGCAAAGTAGGCAGCGAAACTATAAAAATCATCCTGTCCCCAGATTTCCGAGGGGTGGTGATGACATTGTGCACAACTCAATCGGATTCCGAGAAATAACTGACTGACTACTGTTGTGAGCTCTTTTGGCTCACGACGATCACGAAACAGAGTAACCGCACCGTTATGCCAGGTTCCCCCGCGGGCTGTTAGCAGCTCACGCGTAAATTGATCCAGGGGTTTATTTTGGTGAAACGATTCCCGAATCCAGGCATCGAAGTTCAGAACTGTCTTGATACCAACTCTGTATGGATTCGGCCTTAACATGTCAGCCCATTTATTGGCCCAATGATCGCCAAACTCTGGTTGCTCCAGATAATAATCAATCAGCCGCTCCCGTTTTTTGGGAGAAGGGTCCTGTAGAAATGCCCGTGCTTCTTCAGCAGTCGGAGTTCTACCGATGGTATCAAGAGCCACTCGCCGTAAAAAAGTGGCATCATTCACTGGCGCGGAAGGCTTGAGACCATATTTTTTGAGCTTATCCCAGACCAAACCATCAATAAAATTATTCCGCGGCAATTTGGCATAATAACTGTCGGGCACAGAATTCTTTGAGGGAACCGTCACACCCAGCGAAGCGAAGTTCCCCATATAGCGAGCCATAATGGAAGCTTCACCCATCAACGAACCAGCGGTCACTAAACCCTCTTCATCAGCAGAGACATAGACGCTGTCGCTCGACATATACTCGGCAAGATCAGTGACATCGCGTGTCGAACCATCGCTATAATGTGCGGTCACGACCATTTGTTGTTTGGTTTTGGGCTGCATGATGCGCTCAGTAGGTTGCGCTGAAATCTTAACGAGTTTCGGCGCATCGGCAACGGCACGTGTAGCACCTTCTGTAATCCACTGTTGCAGGATCTCATAATAAGGTGTGCCTGCTAAGAGTCGTTTGCCACCACCATGCGGGATTTTCCCGGCTCCCTTCTGCAACACCAAACTCTGCCCTGGTGCCAATGGAAAAGCACGTCGTCCGCGGGATTCTTTGGTCAGCGCGTTAAAATCGAATTCCGGGTCATAGGCAAACATGGATAGTTGAAATCCACCTTGGCCTCGTTGCTTCCCATGACATGAACCACCGTTACAGTGAAAGCGTGAAAGCATCGGATGCACATCACGTTCGAAGTCGATCAAAGTTTGTTTATTATAGTCTTTCACTTCAACCGGAATATTGATTTTCTGAGCGCCCTCTATAACAGTCACTGTGGCAGAGCCATTGGAAAGAGGTTGAATCACTCCCGCTGCGTTCACTTGTATTACAGTGGGCTGATCAGATTGAAACTGCACGTCACGTGTGTGATCAATGGCTTGATTATTCTTGGTAGCAGAAACCAACAATTGCTGGCGAGATCGTTTGCCGATGAGCACCACTTTTTCAGGATAAACAGAAAGCGAAGATGACTTCGAAAGTACTTCCGCTGCCTGCACAGAAAGCGCGGAAAGTAATATCATGCAACCGAGGCATTGATAGAGTAGAGACTTCATCTCGATGTTCTATCCCAAAATCTATAGGAAGGATACGCTGTGAGGCTTGGCTGTAGCAGTGCTACGAGGAAAGTTGGGAAGGTGGTAACTGCAGACACTCAAAACACAAAAGCAATCCCGATAACACTGTTTCTCGATCTTCTGTGTGCCTACTTATATATTCTCTCTTATATTTCCTATTCGTCAACTTTCATTTAACAACTTTATTTATGAAACCCTTCTTAGGATACCTTCTCTGAATAGTAAAAACTACCCTTTATCACAGAAAGTACATTTTGTCCACCTGTCTAAAAGTGTAATTAGAATGGTCTTTCTGTTTAAAGCATCTTTTCCAGCTCTGATTTGACATACGCGATTTTATCCTTGATCGCAAAATTCGCATTCCAGGGTTGGGGAAACAGGATCACCTGACCACCATGCTCCCGAAACAGCTCGATATTTTTATGTTGATCGTCCACGAGTACAACATCTGGTTTAGCAAGGAGGTACTTTTGCGTGCCAATCATAAAGTCCATGAAATGCGGCTCTTCGAAATGCTGTCGCAACCATTCAACCTTGGCAGAAGCACAGGCTGCACTGCGGCTGGGTGAAGTACTGATGGTAAGTGGAGCTGTCGCTCTCAGCAGAGCTAATAACTCTTTGCACCAAGGATAAGGAGGAAAGTTTTTCCAAAATTGTCCTCCCAAGGCATCAACGGGTTTCCAGAACTCATCTTTGGTCATGCCTACCACGCCCGCGTAATCGGCTTCTCCCTCAGGCCAATTCTCGGCCAGATGCTCCTGACCATGCAGCTCCAGGATTGACCCCATAAAATCGGCGATCACCCCGTCCATGTCCAGTAATATATGTCGCACAGCCATCGATTTTTTCTCTACATGCAGAAAATTTGGTGATAAAACGGTATGATTGTCTGTTGAGCCTATCATAAAATTGTACAGACAAGCTTAGCGGCAATGTCTCATTTTGACTACGGACCAACGCAAATGACTAACTGGATTCCACTGGGAGACGCTTCAGAAATTTCTCCCGGCAATCGTAAAGTATATTCGATCAAGGGAACTGAGATCGCGGTGTTCCATGTCGTCGATAATGACCAGCCAGGAGAATTCTATGCCATCCATGATTGTTGTCCACACCAGGGCGCTTCACTGGTGGAAGGAGATGGCACGGGAACGGAAATCGCTTGCCCGTTGCATGATTGGACTTTTGATGTTGCGTCGGGAGAGTGCCATGACTTTCCTGAATTTCCTCTGACTCGCTATGACGTCAAGTTAGAATCCGGCGTCATTCTGATTGACGCATCTGCTATTGAAGAACAAGGCACCTACAAAAATCTGTTCCTGGTGCGTTATGGAGTGATGGGTTGGATTGACCATTTCTCGGCAGAAGAAGACGCCGCTTATACACACCGCGATCGCATCATTTTAAAAACAAGCCGAGGCGAAGAAGTCGGGGAGATTCTTTCATCAGCAGTCAGTCCGGAAAACTCGATCACTCCTGCCGGATCGATTCTGCGTGAGTTTACTCCTGCAGACCAGCAGACACTGTCCCGTCAGGAAGATGTCACAGCACACGTCTTTCAGGATTGTCAGAATTTGATCCAAGAGCGCGGGATGCCCACAGAAATCATTGACTGTGAACAATTATTTGATCAACAAACGGTCGTGCTATACTATCTGGGAAGCCGCATGCCTGCACTCGAAATACTTGCGCAGGAACTCAATGCCAATTATGCCTGGCGGATTGTTTTCCACCCCGTTGATGAAGCCCCCGAACCATCGGGTTGTTCAAGCGGCGGTTGTGGCTGCGATCAAAAATGAGCTGACCTGCAAAATTAAGACCTCACAACCCACCACAACAACCACCCGCATCAACGGAATTCAACATGAAAAACTCCCTTAATCGTCGTTCGTTCCTGGGTACTTCTTTGGGTGTCGCCGCCACTGGTTTGGGTGCGACAACGGCATCAAATCTAAACGCAGCTGAAAAAAAAGAAAAATCAACTGCCGCCACTGTAAAACCAAAGCCCATTCAGAATGAAACCATTCTACATGCAAGAAAAGTCGCGCTGGACATATTGAAGCCGACCCCAAAACAATTGGAGCATGGGCTGCAACTGCATACAGACTCACTGGTATTCGACGCTTACGGGTTTGCACCGCGGGCCGCCGTTGATGGCGACCAGTTAGCAGCGGCGATTAAAGAGCATGCCTCATCAGCCGAACTCAAGGATTTAAGAGAAGACATGTCGATGACGCGCTGTGTGACCGACCCAGCAGAACAACGTGAATTCAAAGAGGCGTTTGATGCCGCCGGAGTAACCTGTGTCTTCCAAAATGCTGGCGAAGAAGGGCAGGACCCCTTGCGACTGATCAAGCGACTGGCTCGTTTCACTTATACAACTGACATGTTGTCCGATTTTGTTTCCAAGGCAGTCACTCCCGATGACATTTTGCAGGCGAAACAAGAAGGCCGCCATTGTTTATATCTGACAGGTAACGGAGTTCCCTTAACACAGCAATGGGAAACAACCACTGACGAAATGAAATACATGCGGATCTTTTATCAGTTGGGAATTCGGATGATGCACATGACATACAATCGTCGAAATATGCTCGGCGATGGCTGTGCGGAACCCGCCAATGCCGGCTTGAGTGACTTTGGTCGGGAAGTAGTCGCCGAAATGAACCGGTTAGGAATTATCCCGGACGTGGCGCACTCCGGCTGGCAAACGAGTCTGGAAACGGCTCAGATCTCTACGCGACCTGTTGTGGCCAGTCACACGACTTGTAATACGCTGCATCACCATATTCGCAGCAAACCGAACAACGTCATTAAAGCCATCGCTGATACCGGCGGTTTGATCGGCATCTGTTGCATTCCCCGTTATTTGGGAGGGAAAGGAGATATCAGTGCGTTACTGGATCAGATCGATTACGTTGCGAAAAATTTTGGTATCGACCACGTGGCTATAGGAACTGATGTGTCATACACATCGCGCAACAGTGCTTTGGAAAATAAAAAAGTACCCCGCGCACCACGCTCACGAAAACCGTGGCGAAGTTTGTGGCCCGCTGATCCGTATGTAGAAACCCCTAACATGCGGCTTAGCGTTTCCTGGACAAATTGGCCTTTGTTTACTGTTGGTCTTGTGCAGCGGGGCTACTCCGATGCAGACATACAAAAAATAATTGGTGGCAATATCCTGCGGGTTTGTCAGCAGTCCTATTCCTGAAACCACACAAGATTTCTCTTTCTCTAAGTGAGTGCCCCATCATGAGAGTGCTAATCACAGGTGCCTCAGGTTACGTTGGTAGATACTTTGCTCGTCACTGGCAGGCAGATGATGAACTGATTCTGGGAGACATTCACCCAGAACAAAATGATTCGCGATTTTTACCTCTGGATATTACTGACTCCACGCAAACACGCGCTGCAATGCAGGGCATTGATGCTGTTATTCATTTAGCAAAACAAGCTGACGAAGGCCCGATGGAAGGCGATGAACTGAATGGGAAACGGTTTGATGTCAATGTAAAAGGGACGTTCAATCTATTAGAAGCCGCACGCGATGTCGGTGTGAAACGATTCATCTTCACCAGCAGTATTATGACCGTCCAGGGTTATCAGGCTCCTCAGTGGATCGAATCCGATGCCGAGCCACGGCCTGTAGGTTCGTATGCACTGACGAAACAGCTGTGTGAAGTCATGTGTGCCCATTATGCGCGCGAATATGGAATGTCTGTTGTCTGCCTGCGAATCCCCAAACCTATTGACCTTGAACATCCTCTCTGGAAAACACATCCACTCCGTCCGCAATGGGTTCCGTTCCCCGACCTGATGCAGGCATATCAGAAATCACTGATAGCAGAGATAGATGGCTGTGAAGTCATCACGATTGTGGGAGAGAGTTCAAAGCGTCGTTGGGATCTGAGTAAAGCACAGGAAATTTTGGGCTATCAGGCCACCTTAATTCCCGAAGAAATGGGCTTCCAAATGGGATGCGAGGACCAACCTATACCTTCCGAATCTACCTACTCCTAAAGCGAAGCAGTCCTTTAGCAAAATCGCTTAACGTCATATTGAAGTAAATCAATCAACGATTATTTTTCAATACGACAATAAGGGAGTCCCTTTTCGAGTTTGGCAATTCCCTCTTCTGTGATTTCGGTCCCATCAATATAAAGTGTGCCCAGATTCTTCATCTTTTTGAGGGAAGGAATACACTTATCAGTTACAGCGGTATTGCGTAAATTCATATCCACAATATTCTCAAGTGTCTTGAGTTCCGAGATTCCAACGTTGCTGACCTCGGTGTCATTCAGCTCTAACCATTCCATATCTTTCATTTTTGCAAGATACTTCATGCCATCGTCTGTGACTTCTGTGTTTCGAATCCATAACCGCTGCAAACGGGTTAGCCCCTTAATTTGCTTGAGCCCATCATCGGAGATGTGTGTATCTCGTAATAAGAGTACCCGTAACTTTTTCAGACCTTTAACGTGTGTCAGTCCTTCGTCTGTGATTTGTGTTTCAGACAATCCCAATGTTTCCAAACTCTTCAGGCCAGAAATATGTGCAAGACCTTCATCAGTGATTTCCAGGCCTGTAAGAAAAAGCTCTTTTAGATTTTCTAAGCCTTTCAGGTGCTTTAAACCGACATCAGTGATCTTGGTACGTGAAAGATTGAGTACTTCCAAATTGGTCAATTTTTTGAATTCCGCCAAGCCCGCATCAGAGACAGGAATCCCATGCAACGTAACTTCGCGCAAGCTCTTCAAGGGCTTGATATGGACCATTCCTTCATCGGTCACTTTCGACCCCGAGAGATCCAATTTGCGCAATTTTACCAAGCGTCCGAGATACACCAGCCCGGCATCCACTAATTTGGAACCTGAAAATGACACCTGAGAGATATTACCGTTGTAGTCCATTTTCAAATTGGCGCTAATTTCCTTAAGTGCTTTGATATCCGTTTCCAACGTTGATTCCGGGGGAACTTCTTCCGCTGAATCCGTGGCAGTTTTACTCATTTTGATAACCTAATTAGGAATAGCAAGGTCTGACATGATGAAGGCCCATCCATCACCAAGCTGAACTCAACGTTCGTTTTCTACATAAATATAAATGCGAAGCCTCTATACCTATCCATGAGTATAGAATTCCGCATTTACTTATAACAATTTGCAATTATAATATACACATTAATTACAGAATTCGCATGTGAACGAACGCTTTTTATTCTGGAATTCCTAACCGCTAATCATGGGGGAAATCACCTACTACCCGGTTGGGACCAATTCAAGTTTCTGAGAATAAATGCAAACGTGTCTTTACCATTGATGGTATGCGGCCCATCAAAATATTCAATTTCTGTTCTGTCACCGATACCCATCTGAACATAAAACCGGCGCACTTTCGCGTATTCTGCAGCCACCCATTCATCGGGGGCCACGCCATCATTATGCCCCCTTTCCACCATGAAGGGCCGTGGTGCCATCAAATAAGACAACTCCGCATAATTGGCAACGTGCCCCATATTCCATTCGAAGATTTCATATTCACCATGAAACACATAACTGTAGCGATGGGCGCTGTCTGCATTTTTTCGTACCCATTCGTTGAAGTCACCTGAGCAAATCGAAAAAACATACTTTTTCACAAACGGCGGCACGCGCACGGCCGTCTTGCCTCCATAAGAAAGCCCGTAAAAACCAATACGATTTCCATCCACAAAGGGAAGTGAATCGAGCCAATCCAAGGTGCGCTCATGCTGGGGGATGATGTAGCTGTAAAGAGACCGCTTCATCGGGTTAGACTTCCGCTGCAAAGTACGGAACCGGTCTCGACCACGATACGGATTCTGCGGAGCATAGACGATTAACCCCAGTTTCACCAGTTGCTCACTGAATGCTTTATATGCACCAAATCCTTTTGCATTCGGGTCAATGGTGTCCATAGGTGTGCCTTCCAGACCATGCTGACAGACAATTACCGGACGTTTTTCTCCCGGCTTCATATCAGAAGGAATCAGTAAGATACCACCGGCCACAATATCAGGCATTACATCCAACATGACTTCGTACCCTTGATATTGTTTGTGATCAATCACCTTTCGTGACCGGACATTCAAGGGAACAGATTTCGCGGGTTCGGGAAGTCGGCCAATCAATTCGTTGTAAACTCTCTCGCGCAAACGATCGGAGTTTTTCTCCCAAAGTTTTACAGACTTATATTTGCGGGGCTGCCATTCTTCATCGCGATAGCGAGACGATTTATTGAGCAACTCCTGAGTAAACTCATTCATTTCATCAAACTGCTGCTCTTGCCGCGCGTTGGGATCAACGACAACACCACTTGCAACCGGCTTCAACATGATCGGTAACAAGCGTTTTTTATTCATTTTGACTCTTAAGCCAAACAAAAATTGCTGACGCGCTTTGCCTGATCCCGCAGGATTCGTGCCTTCATCATTTAAAATAAGCGAGAGGTTCTCATTGAGTCCTAATTGATCGAATACCGGGGCTACCCGTTGATATTCAGCACGCACTGAATCAGGAGTAGCAACCTTGATGACTCCAGGAGCAGCAGAAGCTCTTCTACCTGACTTTGCTCGAGGCGGGCCATCGACTGTAGGCACAGAACACGCTTCAATTACACAGGAACGTGGAGCAATCATTGAAG
>JAJDEK010000273.1 GCA_029259875.1 Planctomycetaceae bacterium | reverse complement strand
GTTGACCGGCATCGTGCCCAAACAGAGGCGCGAATTGCGAATCGCGATAATAGGGAAAGTGACCGCTGGTTTCATATAGTTCGACACGTCCGATATGGGGTGAGTACACCGGCTGATAGCCGAGCCGTGTGAGTTCGACTTTGATGAAGTCTTCCAGTACTGCGCGGATGGTGGCCCCTTTGGGAAGCCAGAGGCAGAGTCCCTGTCCCACTTCCGGGTTGATCTGAAACAGTCCCAGTTTTTTACCGAGCACACGATGATCGCGGCGTTTCGCTTCTTCGATCTGTTCCAGATACTTCTTCAAATCTTTTTTACTGAAAAAAGCAGTACCGTATAAACGCTGCAATGGTTTATTGCCGGTGTCGCCTTTCCAATACGATCCCGCAATCGACAGCAGTTTGAAGGCTTTGATTTTTCCCGCGTTGGGAATATGAGGACCACGACAGAGATCGACAAATTCTCCCTGTCGATAAAAGCTGAGTTGCCCATGTTCGGCCAGACCCGTTTCAATATGTTCGGCTTTGGAATGCTGATCCATTTCGTTCACAAAAGAAACGGCTTCACCTCGATCAAGAGAGAACCGTTCAAACGGTTCTGCCTCTTTGATGATCTTCTTCATTTCCTCTTCGATTTTGGGGAAGTCATCTTCGCTGATGGTATGTTCGAGGCCAAAATCGTAATAGAAGCCATGGGGCAGGGTAGGGCCAAAGGCCAGTTGAATACCGGGCCAGAGACGCATGACTGCTCGCGCCATCACGTGGGCACACGAGTGTCGCATCACGCCGAGTGCTTCGGCATCACGATCAGTCAGTAGGCGGAGCGAAATTTCGGACGAATCCGCAATCTCTTGCATGGGGCGAAACGCATCACAAACGGTTCCATCCACTTCGGCGGCGACCACTGCATTGGCCAGCCGTTCTCCAATTGATTGTGCCACATCGATTGCGGAGCTGTTATCTGAGAATTCCTTAACACTTCCATCGGGTAATTTGATTTGAATCATTCGTTTTTTGAACTTCATCTAAAGTCGGAACCACCACAGTCGCCGTTACAAAGGGCTCACCGCTCAGGCAGTTCGAAGGAGGTAGAGTCTTTATATTCGACAAGTTATGTCTGCGTCAATGTTCGCCCGTCCGCAGAAAAATCATCGAAAACCGCTGAAATTGATATGATCGGTCAGACAGGACGCCAGACTCTTACTTTCAGCAGTTTTTTTCACAGAAAGTCGTCTGGAACTTGACGATTTCTTAATCGGCGCGTACCCTTCTTAACCGCAGGACGATTAGCTCAGTTGGTTAGAGTGCCACGTTGACATCGTGGAGGTCACTGGTTCGAATCCAGTATCGTCCATTTATAAGCCCTTTCCTAGTCGATGTTTATGGGAAGTGAAAATTGAAACCTGTTGGGCACATCAAATCTGTTCAGCAGGTTTTTTGCTGCGCTCGGTTCGTCAGTCTTATGCTGTTTGCCTGATTGCATCTTTCCTTACAACTGTCACGGTTTTTACGTATTTCGCCGGAAGATCGATAAATTCTCATTGTTCTCACGGGCAGACAATTGATCAAGTCGATTCATTTCATGGACTGTGCCATTTCAAATTAATGCTACTCCTGATGATCGATTTCCCAAGCATGCGGGATCATCTTTCAGTAGATCTCAGTAAGGTTTCAGGATGAAGGAACATCCCGCAGTTATAGTGTGTGGTTATGGATTGGTTCTCTCGGCTGTTTTTGTCGTGGGATGTGCTACGGGGTCAACGACCTTGCAAGATGCGGGTTCGGCAAGAATCGAAGCTGAACGCACTCCAGCCGAGCGTGATTCCCTGGACAATGTGCCGACATCGGAATCAGAAATCGTGCAGACAGGCTCTGAGTTTCTGGATTCATCCATCGAAGGTGACAACAAATTAGAAACCGTTGTCCCACAACCATTTCCAGCTCATTCCCTGATTGAGTTGGAACAGTTGGCCGTTGATATGAACCCCAGGCTTGTGAAGCTCTATCGGGAGTATCATGCAGCAACCTCGCGTGCGAGATATGTTGACGAACTTCCCGATCCGAAGATTGGCGCTAATGTTTTCGGAGGAGCCGCCATTGAAACTGCTGCCGGCTCTCAACGAGCTATCTTGAGTGCCAGCCAAATGATTCCCTGGCTTGGCAAGCTGAGTGCCGAAGAACAGCGAGCATCCTTCGAAGCATTTGCAGTTCGAGCCGATTATCTGGCAGAACGACTTCGTGTGATTGCCGCTGTTCGAACAGGTTGGTATCGGTTGTACGTCATCGACAAACAGATTGAAACCACGAAAGCAAATCAAGAACTATTAAAGTCACTCACTGATGTCGCAAATGCGCAAATCGCCACCGGAACCGCAACACAGGGAGATGTGTTGCTAGGTACGTTGGAATTGAGCAAATTAGAAGAGCGTCTACTCACTTATCGCAAGCTGAGAGTTGCTGTGCAGGCCGAAGTGAATCGCTTGTTAGCACGGGACACTGAAATTCCGGTGATCACATCGAAGGAACTCCACGTTGATCTGCCTGCACTCTCTTTAAACACGCTGTTTCAGAATTCATTAACGTCACAACCAGAAATTCAAGCAGCTCAGCTTCGTACACAGGCAACCCAGTGGGGAATTGAAGTTGCCCGCCTCAGCCGACGGCCGGAACTCACTATTTCGGGCAATTACTTTTTCGTGGATAATAACCGTCCCCCCTCTTCGGTTGTCAATGTGGGCGAAGATCCCTGGTCTCTGGGCGCACAAGTCAGTGTGCCTCTGTGGAGAGAAAAATATGACGCACTGGAGGATGAAGCGACCTGGAAACATCTTGCTTCAAACAATTCAGAAACGGAAGTTATCGATCGATACGATGCGCTCATTACTGAGTTGTTAGCGGAAGCCAGACGCGCGGAGGAGACAGCAGTACTCTACAAAAACACGATTCTGCCTCAGGCACGTCAAACTTTAAGAGCTGATCAGGAGTCGTACTCTCGAGGGGCTGTCGAATTTGATCGTGTCATTAGAGACTATCGAAACCTGCTGACGCTTGAGCTTGGGTATCACCAGGCAATTGGTGAGCTTGCGATTTCGATGGCACAAATCAGTCGGGCGGTCGGGCAGGACACCCCGATGACCAAACTGCCATCTCTACCCGTTTTACCAGATGAGAACTAACCTGAAATAATCTGGGCTTCTCTATGCTTAAAAGATACAGTACACTCAGTTGTCTATGTATTATCTTTCTAAGAAAGTTGAATCAATGAAGTCGGTTTGTCGAATTTTGGTCATCTGGCTCACAACAGCAATGCTGTTCGTTCAGACGATTGGCCCGGCAAACCTGTTTGGCTGTTGTTGCTCGAATGGCACTTCTGATGAAAGCCGTTTGCAAAATAAAACCAATTGCTGCAATCTCAAACGCCCCTCAAAAGCTCTAGCTTCCGATCAGAATGGCTGTTGCTTGAAACGAATAACAAAAACAGCGACAACCGAGAAACAAAATCTCAAACCTGTCAGTGATGAGTCACTAGCTGCTTGTTTACAGAACAATCAGTACAACGATTCCAACTGCCACTGTGTTAAAAACAGCTTCTTTCCCGCGATTCCGACTGAGTCCACTCTGACACAACGAGCACAACTTGCAAGTTTATTTCTTGCCCTAGCGGGTGACTCCTCGCCTTTAAACCTGGAAGACCATTGTCCTCCACTCTCGTGTGAAGACTCGTCTTACTTGATGTCATTTCAAAAGTTCTCACAGATTCGACTCTGTGTTACTTTGATCTAGATTTGCCCACGATTCCGCTTTTCGCATAAAGGTTCTCAGGAATCGACGTTTTCAGTGTGCAAACTCTGTGCGCATTTTCCATTTGATAACATCGTCAGCATATGATGTTTCTCTGAGTGTGAGCTCACTTTGAACAGACATTCTCGAACTGAGTCCGAGTATAAAATCGATCAACGTTAATATCGAAACGATTTTTTATTAAGCAGTTGAGCGGCTGGCCATTGTTTTCCGGCACGGTCCAACGCTGGTCTAACATCATTGGCTAGCCGCTCTCTCAAAATTTCCCGGAGGGGACACATGACATCTTCTTCCACAAATGAACCTGTGAGCGACAGCAGTAACACAATACCGCATCCCGATGCCAAATCATTTCGGTGGTGGATGATCAAACTTTTTCCCGTCGGTTTGTTTTTGTGTGCTGGTCTGCTCCTGATAATATTGCTTGGGTTGGCACAACGTGTGGGATGGATTCAGGCAGGAGGCACCTCTGTTGCGACCACTTCACTAGATGCTATAAAGCAGATCTTCACCTGCCCCATGCATCCTCAGATTCGGCAACCTAAACCTGGTCGATGTCCCATTTGTGGAATGGAGTTGGTTCCCACATCGAAGTCGAGTGGAAACACCGATCAGATGGCAATCACGATTGAACCGTCTCAACGACGTTTAGCCAACATTCAGACGGCGGAAGTGAAATCTGAGCCTGTCAGTACCACGATCGAAACGATTGGCACCATTCAAATTGACGAAAGCCGACAGGCTACGATTGCGGCCTATATTGATGGACGGATCGAGCGGTTGTTCGCAGATTATACTGGTGTCGAAGTGGAAAAAGGAGATCATCTAGCTGTTGTGTATAGCCCCGAACTTTTTTCGGCTCAGATCGAACTCCTCGAAGCGCGAAATGCTTTGAAGAACATGACCTCAGCTGCTTTAGCATCTGTGCGACAGATACAAGAAAAACTGGTGACCAAGTCTCGTCAAAAACTGGTCGAGTTGGGGATGACAGAAAAACAAATCAATCAATTGCTGTCAACGGGTAAAGCACAATCGCGACTCACGATTTATGCACCCATGGGTGGTACCGTTACAGAAAAACTGGCTGAAGAAGGCAAGTATATCACGGCAGGAGAGCCCATCTATCGCATTGCCAACCTTTCAACGGTGTGGTTGATGCTGGAACTCTATCCCGAAGATGCCTCTCAAATTCGCTTTGGTCAAATTGTGGAAGCC
>JAJDEK010000272.1 GCA_029259875.1 Planctomycetaceae bacterium | reverse complement strand
CCACTTTCCAAGGCTTTGATGTCAACGCCACTGGCTCTGACCGCTTGTTGGGTATAGATGTAAACAGGAATCAAATCAATGGCGACCAGTCCCATTGTTAGAATTCCGGTGATCAGCCAACTCTTGAGTAAGCCGCTCGCTGAATACGAAGTACTGATTTTCTCAGGTTTGATTTGATCATGAACAGCTTGATTTGAATTGACTTGCTTATTTTTCTGAAAGAAAGCGATCACTGATTCGGTCACGATTGAAGCTGTTAAAAAGAGAAGTAGGTAATAAACTTCTTGAACATGCCCGCAGAAAAAAGCGAGAGCAATGAGAACAGCCATGATAGGGGGCGCTTTTTTGCGACCTTCTATCAATAATTCATAGCCATAAAAAATCCAAGGAAACCAGGCAATTTGAGTGATGGATGTAAAATGGCCTTCTCCCGTTTTGGCAACAAAGTAGGGAGTTGCCAGGAAGATAATTCCTGATAATAGAGAACTGAAAAAATTGAGTTGGTATTTTCGACCGAGTAGATAAGCGCCCCATCCTGCCCACCAATGATGAAAAACCAAAGCCCAACTGATTGTTGTCAATGCGTTTGTAAAAAAGAAAATCCAGTTGCCGGGATAAAACAGCGATGATTGAGGATTTCCCAACACGGGCACTCCCAGTAGGGAGTAAGGATTCCAGAACGGAATTTGATGTTGTTGTTCAATGGAGTCTTTTTGGTAGGTTTTTAAGGCAATGAAGGTGTTTGTTGTATCATTATGGCCATCATCTTGGGGCCCAACAAGAACATCACTTGGATTGACCAACAGTGCTTGAAAGCAAAGTCCAGAAATGATGGCGAGTACCAACGCTGCTATCAAATTTTGAAACAGATTGGATTTCATGTGATTTATTCTTTAACGCCGACAAGAACTGTTTTAATCAAAGAAATGTAATCAGTTGTAAAGTAACTGATACAATCAAAAGCAACATTGCTTTGAATCAGAAACATTCGCTCTGAATTCAATTTCTTCCAAGTCGTAAATTGATAACCGTGTCAGGGCCTATTTTTGTTTGAACCACCTTACCAGCAGCATAGATTGTGCCAAAAGAGTGTTTTACTGTTTGTCACAGTTTTTATTCAAACTCAATGGCTTAGCTCCAATTTCAATGATTTTCAGCTACGACCGGGAGGATGTAACCCGTGTGGTTCGATAATCTTTTTATACATTTCAGGTCGTCTGTCTGCCAAACGGTCAATCACATGCAGATCAGGTACACGATCGACTCTTTTATTACGAGCAATCGCAGGATCAATGGTTGCATACAGAATTTCCTCATCTGTACCGGAAGAGCGTGCTAAAGTCTCACCGGAAGGAGCACAGATACTACTTTTGCCGATAAATTGAAACCCGCGTTCCAAACCTATCCGGTTGATGGCACAATAATAAATACCATTCTCCATTGCACGCATATTGATTCCATGCTCTGCCATGCATTCGGCTCCGGAAGGCCAATTGGTCGGAAGGGTGATCAAGTCAGCTCCTAATAGTGACATGACTCTCGATGATTCCGGAAAGGCACTATCGTAACAAATATTGAGGCCGATGTTTGCTTGAGAGTGATTGTAAACCTCGAATTCACGATCGCCGGGGGTCGCAAATCGATCAACTCCGAGAAATGGTAGATGAATTTTTCGGTAATTCCCTAAGACTCCCTCAGGTGTGATGAGAACGGCAGCGTTATAAACACCTTGCTTTTGTTCTGTCAATTCAAGCATACCAATCACGATGGAATGATTTAATTCGCAGCAAACCTGTTGTAATTTTTGTGTAGATGGACCAGGGATTGGTTCCGCATAGGGAATGGCTTCTTCTAAATTGGCGAAACAGTAGCCGGTTAATGCACATTCCGGGAAGACGGTGAGATTAGCTCCCTTGGATGCGGTTTCGTTCATTTTTTCAATAATGCGATTTAGGTTTTGTTCCTTATCCATCAAAGAAACATCCATTTGAACGCCAGCAATTTTCATAGACAACAATTCCTGAAAGATCCAACAAGCGATAGCAGGGACCAAAAATTTAACTAATCTACGTAACGTTAATTATAGAATGTGTTCTCCATGGTCGCTATTGTGTTCCATCGATTAAGGGAAATTTCATTATCGACGCATCGTTTCAAAGGGAGACGCTTGTTGGACGGGCGCAGCGTTTTCTGTGGGCGCGATTTGTTGTGGAGGGATCAGAATACCTGATTCAACTAAGGTGATATAAGTGAGTGTAAATAGAATCGCATAAGCGACC
Source organism: Planctomycetaceae bacterium (assembly GCA_029259875.1). GTDB lineage: Bacteria > Planctomycetota > Planctomycetia > Planctomycetales > Planctomycetaceae > Gimesia. The sequence goes on along the minus strand of JAJDEK010000272.1, from coordinate 1,029 downwards.
GCATTCCCAAAGAGGCCTTTTCCAAACCATTTAATTGCGGTCCCTGCAGACTTTTTCAGACGGATTTTTGCTCCTTTTCGCTCAACACTGTAAACCTCATCAAGAACAAGATGAGAAAAGAAACCCAAACAGATACCGCCGGCCATTAAAAATTTGACTGCATACGATTCACTAACATATGCCAGGAAAATAGTCTCGCCTGCAATAATCAAAGCGGGAAGACTATGAAACATTCCTCGATGAACGGCAAACTTTGCCATTAAGGCAGATGCACCGTAACGCACCACAGCATAGGTGACTACTGCTGCCAAGAGAGCAGCATCGGGGTCAGCTCCCTTGCGAACCATGCACCGCATCGCCACAAACGAGGCAACAGCCGCAGTCAAACCGAAAAGTTCTCTGACGGGACGTCCGGTTTCAGAATCCAGATCGGGTAGCATTCCGCCAATCCAGGTGAGGACACCTGCAAGTATTCCCTGAGCGGGTGTAAAACCCAATAACAGAGAGGCAATCGTTCCATATCCAATTCCTAGCAGTCCACTAACGCTGATATGTTCCTTGTAACCGGCCATACATATCTTCCCTGAAGTTGCGGTACAATTCTGGCTTATGTGAAGTAAGATCTTCCTAGGGCGGATCGTAGCAAAGAATGCTAAGTTGGATCAATGGGACTTCAATTTCAGACGTTAGTAGACTGAAATTGTAGATTTATTGCGAAATGATCCGCAAAACTTCGTCTTTTAACGCAGCATTCACCGCCATTCCATTTCCCGTGTAAATGGAAGGATTGCCATCAAAGTCGATCCAGTGTCCTCCCGCTTCTTCTAGAATCGGGACCAACGCAGCAGCGTCCCACGGGCTTAAAACAGGGTCGACCATGACCTCAGCTCTCCCGGTCGCAACCAGCATATGACCATAACAGTCTCCCCACCCACGAGCCAGGTAGGAATTTCGGCAAAGATCCTCATATGCTTTCTGTTTACCGATTTTTTCCCAACGAGTCATGGTTGTTGTACAAAACACAGATTC
>JAJDEK010000271.1 GCA_029259875.1 Planctomycetaceae bacterium | reverse complement strand
GGTTTCATCCAAGATCGTAGGAGCATAGATGGCGCCTTGTCGTTCGCCGCCGGATACCAATCGAGCACCCTGGCTGATGGCTTCATTCACCCATTCTTCAACACGGGCTGCATCTGTTTCGCGCACCATGGGTCCGACTTTGGTAGATGCTTCAAGTTGGTTTCCGGTTGTCAGCGCTTCGACTTTGGATTTGAGCAGATCGACAAAATCTGTCTTGACGGCAGAAGCGGTCAAAATACGTTGTGCGGAAATACAGACTTGACCGGCATTCGCGAAACCTGCCATCGTGATCGCGGTCGCCGCCTTTTCGAGATCGGCATCATCCATAATGACAACGGGGCTATTGCTACCCAGTTCCATTGTCACCTTCTTCATGCCTGCCATTTCACAGATTTTGGTGCCCACTTCATAGCTACCCGTGAAACTGATTTTACGAATACGAGGTTCCGTGCAAATCGCTTGCCCGATTTCTCCGCCGGGACCGGTGATACAGGCAATCGCTTCAGCAGGCAGACCTGCTTCCAGCAAGATCTCAGTGAGTTTCAAAGCAGACAGCGGTGTGTCACTGGCTGGTTTAAGCAGAATCGCATTCCCTGCGGCGATAGCCGGACCGACCTTGTGGCAGACAAGATTCAAAGGGAAGTTGAACGGTGTAATCGCGGCTACGATGCCACAAGGCACGCGGAGTGTGAAACCAAGTTTATTTTTACCGCCGGCGTTTCCTTCCAGGGGAATCATCTCGCCTGTCATGCGACGGGCTTCTTCACCGGAAAGTCGCATGACTTCGGCGCTGCGTACTGTTTCAACCTGGCTTTCAGCCAACACCTTTCCTTCTTCCAAACTGATCGTGCGGGCAAAGTCCTCTTGGCGCTCCAGCATCAACTCAGAAGTTTTCTGCAAGATCAGACTGCGATCGTAGGGAGTCATGGCTTTCATGATTCGCGCTCCCTGTTCCAGCACGTTCACTGCGTTTGTGACATCTTCACTGCTGCCTCGGGGAACGGTATCAATGACCGATTGATCAAATGAGTTCGTCACGTTGATTGTTTGTTTGGTATCTTGCCATTGGCCAGCGCAAAACATTTTCATATTGATGGAAACCTTGTGGATAGAGTTTGCTGATCGAGAAGAATGTCATCAATCATTTGCAGAATAGACGTGAGGAGAGAATCTGACAACCCAGTCAAATCTTGGATTTTAATTTTGTTGCAGAATAAGTGATCTAAAATTGCTATAATTATAGACTTAAAGACGTATTTCGCAGGCAAAAATTGCTCTTGGCACATTTGCGATGATTTGCTAAAACGTGCTCTCATCTCAGGTGACAATTCCGTTACCAGAATCACCTCTCTCAAGTCTCAAGTAATTTGCTGTATCAAACACAGTGATGCAGTTTACGTGCTCTCACTTCTTTTTTACCTTCAAAATCAGGCGGGTATGATCATGGCCAACCCTCGATGTTTGGCGTCATGGATGGTATGTAGCATTGCTATTTTCACTCTCAGTTCAGGGTGTGAGACCGTCCCAGAGTGGGACTCAAATACAGCAATGACAGGCATGCATCGCACAGAAAAAAAAGCTGATCAAGCAGAAGCCTATCGGATGCGATATCTGACTAAGCGAGATTCCAAGGCATTGGATTGGATTCTCAAGAATCGCTTGTACTCCGGTATGTCGCGTACCAGTGTGGCTAAAGAATTCGGCGAAGATGGTGAGTTTCAGGAAGCTTCCAAGTGGATCAAAGCGACGGGGGGCACGTTTCGAACTTCTGATGATGCCTACAAGTGGGGGCCTGATGAAAATGGGCGTAGTGTCTATTTAGTTTTTCGGGAAGGTAATCTCGTGAATTATGATCCCAAAGACTTCGAATTAGATTAGCAGGCACCTGTTGATTTCACTGGATTTGAATAACGTCTTTTTCTTTTTCGCGGTTTAATCGCAGTTGACCACAGGCGGCATCGATATCATCCCCTTTTCGTTTTCGGACGGTAACATTGACGCCTCCTTTTGTAAGTGTCATAAAAAAGCGATCAACATCGTCGGTAGACGGACTTTGATAACCGGTCTCTTCCACTCCATTCGCAGGGATTAAGTTGACGTGTGCATTGCGATGCTTTAGCAGGCTAGCCAGTTCGCGTGCATGAGCGGAACTATCGTTGACACCTGCCAGCAAAATGTATTCAAAGGTCACACGTCTGCCAGTGGTTACATAATAATAGTCTGTCGCATCCATGATTTTTTGAATGCCGATTTTATCATTCGTGGGGACGATCTGGTTGCGCAGCATATCATTAGAGGCATGTAACGAAACAGCGAGAATATACGACTTGTTAACGTCAGCCAATTCTCGAATTTTCGCAGGCAGCCCTACGGTCGACACGGTGATTTTCCGCGCACCAATTCCCATACCTCCCTTGTGATTCAGCGTATCCAGAGCCGGTAGCAAGGCTGGCAGGTTGGCCAATGGTTCTCCGATTCCCATGACGACGATATTGGAAATGCGTTCGTCTTCGCCAATCACACGGTCCAGCCGAAGTATCTGTTCCAGAATTTCTCCCATCGACAGATTGCGGGTCAACCCTAGCAGACCACTGGCACAAAAGACACAGCCCATAGCGCAACCGACTTGCGTACTGACACAGACGGTGTTTCGCTTGGGTTCACGCATCAATACACATTCAACGAGATTGCCATCCTGAAGTTCCAACAACAATTTTTCCGTGCAGTCTTTGGACGTCTGGTGTTTGACCACAGTTGTCGAAAACAAGCGAAAGTTTTCTTTGAGCAGGTCACGAAATTTTTTGGAAATGTCGTGCATCGCATCAAAATCACTGACACGCTTGGTGAAAATCCACCGCCGAATTTGGTCGGCGCGATAGGAAGACGAATCGTGATCAATGCACCATTGGGCGAGTTGCTCACGGGTCAGGTCAGTGATTAAAGGGAGCGAGCAAACATCTGATGAGATCGTTTGCAGGGAGTCATTTTCGGACGAAAGCATGGTTTTCTGGCTCAGGTGTTTATTCGCAGTCGATTCAGAACGCCGCGAACTGGGAACGCTAATTATTCCGATAGAGGGAATCAGCCCGTCAATTTTGTGATGGCTGGTTATTCTGTAGAGCCATCATAACCGCGTGGTAGCCAGAAGACTACTATTTCTCTGCTCTCTTTTTCTGATTCCGGAACGGACAGCCGATTAGAAAGGCTGCGCTACGGTACATTAGTCATCTTCAGGCGGTTCCGGGAAGCTGACGACGGTCCCTTTTTTCTTTTTACTGGATTTGCTCTTTTCAGATGAGTTCGTATCAAATGAGAGTGCTGGAATGGCGGGAGGCGTATTAGGTATCGAGAGGTCCGGCATAGCCAGTGTAGGCAGTTTTGAATTCGATTGTGCCTGTAATACTTGTTCTTTTGTCGGGCTCTGAGGTTGATTTTCCTTTGACAAACGAGGGGCGTCGGGCGTCATGATCGGTTTTTGACGTACGATTCGGCGACCGTCATCGTGGATTGAGTTTCTGTTAAAGGCTATTGTTTGACCTTGGATCTCCGCACCCACAATTCGATAATGTTGTCCGATCGGTGCTTTGAGAGCCGTCATCAAGTTACCTCCTTCTAAGAGGTTTTGTTCTTGCGGATTAGATGCCAACATGAGTTCGAGGGAGGAACCATCCGGATATTTTAATCGCAGTTTCGGTTGTGCCGTCGATACATTGGAATTTCCGAGTGGATTTCCGAATTCAGCAACTCGTTCAAATCGTGCCTGGGTTTCTTTTTTTCCAGCGACCATTCGTGGGCGAGAATAAACTTGATTGCCCATGACCAGTTCTGAGCTTGCCATCTGCAAATGCCAGTTTCCCGTAGAAGCGATCACAATATCATCTGCTCCGAAATGTAATTGTGGGTAGACATATAATGATGATGCTATTTGAGCTCTTGTAATGGGAGGCGTTTTTTCTGAGCCCAGAAACATGGCGCACTGAATCAGTGTTGGAACTGGAACCGCCTGTACGATCTTGGATTGATTCAACTGGGCAATCATTTTCTGTTTATTTTTGGTAGTATAATAGTGTGAGAGCAAAGCGATCGAACTCTGGTTGGTTTCCAAATCGACATCAAGATTGCGCAGGATCGCCTCTTCTGCTTCGTCATTTTGTTTGTACTTCTGTAAAATTCGTGAACAGAGGAGATTCGCTTCCCAAACATCAGACGAATAGCTTTGTGATTTTTGAGCCATTTTTACAGACCCGGGTTGGCCCAGATAATCGCGAATACTGGCCAGGTTAGCGGTTCCTGATGCGAGCATGTCATCACGTCGGAAGAAGCCATCTCCGACGCTTGCCAGTTGACTGTAGGTGTGCGAGGCAGCAAAGAGTTGTCCCTGAGCTTGCTGGGTGCGGGCCACATAATACCAATACGGAGGATAATGGCTCATAAAGCGTTCCAGACGCTTTAAGATGCGCAGGCGAGTGCGTGGGTTCTGTTCCAGCATTGCCTTGTCGAGAGACTCCAGATCGTCATCGCGGATTAGCCAGTAATCAGGGATGTTCTTTTCCTGTGCCAGTTTCCAGAATGTATCCAGAAATAAAGTGGATTTGGAAATCACCGTTTCCATGCGTTTCTTATCCACTTTCCAAACATCCAGATCTTTTTGGGCTTCTACATTTCGGTAATCCCACCAACTGTTGGCCCCAGTACGAACCGCATTGCCAAACTGGAATGTTAATACATCGGTGGTTAAAGCAAGCGCATTAGTCGCCATTTTTTGACGCGAATGGTATTTGTGTTTATTTTTGAAGTACTCTCGTTCCTTATCAGCAATCTCAACCTGACCGATTTCATCGAGAACCGATGAGTACAGTTTGATGACTTTTTCATCACCGATGCCATTCAGGTTCAGGTTATTCAGAATCTTTTCGCGCTCCTCGAACATGACTTCTTTGGAGCCTGATTTTTTCATGCGATAAAAGGCTGCACGGCAGTAGTTGAGAGCCACTGCTGTTTTACCTGCTGAGGGATCGGGTTCTTTCTTTTTGCTGTCTTCTGCCCGTAATAGAACGGAAGGTGGCTGTATGAGGCTCACAGTCACCATGATAAGAATTACTGAAAATCGGAAAAGAGTCGGCATTGGATCTCCTTAACTGCCGATCAGCGTCAATATTTTGGCAGGAATATGTTTCGGGGCGTGGATGCCTTGTACATCGATCGTGGAAATTAATTTCATTACCATAAATCTACACGCTGGATTAGCCGCGTGTGGGAATTACCTGGATTTTTCCACCATTTTTAGAGTCACAGAACCCTCTGAGGGCCGGTTGTGTAAAATAGGTTGAGTTTGGTGTTTTGCTCCACTAACGGGAAGAGCAGCGACCTTCAAAGAGAGGCAACAAAAAAATCCCACTGATTCCTGTAGAAATCAGTGGGATCATCGTATCTATTCGTAGGCGGTAACCGCTTATGCCGCTTTCGAGTTTTGGGGAGTTTCTGAGTAAAGAGTCGGGTATTGCGATGAAGAAAGACGGCCCAGACTTTCTGCCATTCCTCGGATCACAATTTCCTGCTGAACTTCACTTAGTTCCGAAAAGATCGGTAGCGCGAGACATTCATTTGTAACAAGTTCTGTTTCCGGTAGATCTCCTGCCTGATAGCCGAGATATTGGAAGCATTGTTGCATATGTAACGGACGCGGATAATAGATCGCACAACCAATGTGCTTCTCTCGCAAGTCTTGAAGCACTTTATCCCGTTGTCCGCCTTTAACGCGCACACTGTATTGATTATAAACGTGCCGACGATCAGGCAGGACTGTTGGTGGTTCCACACAATCCAGCAACTGATAATGACGCAAGAGTGAATTATAGCGTCTGGCATTTTCCTGACGTTCCATGGTCCACTGGTCAAGATACTTTAGCTTGACTCTTAATACGGCTGCTTGCAATGCATCAAGCCGGCTATTGATTCCGATTTCCGCATGCTGATAACCGCCGATGTCTCCATGAACTCTGAGACGTCTGATCCTTGTAGCCAAGTCGGGATCGTCTGTTGTAACGAGTCCTCCATCGCCGGCGCCTCCGAGATTTTTCGTGGGGAAAAAACTGAAGCAGCCGAGCGTGCCCAGCACTCCCGAGCGTCGTCCGCGGTATTCTGCTCCGATGGCTTGTGCCGCGTCTTCA
>JAJDEK010000028.1 GCA_029259875.1 Planctomycetaceae bacterium | reverse complement strand
TCTCCCGGTCGCAACCAGCATATGACCATAACAGTCTCCCCACCCACGAGCCAGGTAGGAATTTCGGCAAAGATCCTCATATGCTTTCTGTTTACCGATTTTTTCCCAACGAGTCATGGTTGTTGTACAAAACACAGATTCGGCGAGTTGAGATTTTTCAGAGACTTTTGCTTGGCGCGGTTCCTGATCTCGTATTTTCCACCAGGCTCCTTCTCCTTTAATTGCATATACAACTTCATCTAATGCAGGGAAGCGACAGACGCCTAGTACAAGTTTCCCGTTTTGTTCTAAGCCCATAAGAGTTCCGAATAAAGGAACACCTTGAGTAAAAGGTTTTGTTCCATCGATGGGGTCAAGAATCCATTTAAATTCGTTTGTACCTTCTACTGGAGGGAATTCTTCTCCCAGAATACTGTCTTCAGGAAATGCTTGTGTGATTTTGGCCCTTAATAACTCTTCAGCGCCGCGATCAGCAACGGTGACGGGTGAGTCGTCACTTTTTCGGTCGACTATGAGATCGGGAGATTGATAATGTTTAAGAATTAAATTACTAGCCTTTTCGGAAGCTGATAAAGCCAATTCGAGTCGTGCTTTTAATTCAAATTTCTCTGAGTGTATATTCATGGTATTGTTTTCGAATCAATTCTTTAATTATGAGACTGATAATCAATTGGAAATTAATGAACGCATATTGCAGATGTGGTAGACCGTGATTCCCCTAGTGGTTTTCCAGGCGATAAAGGTGCTCCCCTGCTTTTCGAACCAGCAGAATACCTTCTTCTTCACGGTTTGCAAACGATTCCACATCGATACTTTCTGGATCTCGATAACCGAGGTTAATTTTCTTACAGAGTTCAGGCGAAATTTGTGATGCCAATGTGACTTGCACTCGCGGCTGTTCAACACCGCCATCAAACGTTCCAGTTCCTCTCACGTGAGTGGAATGAGCCAGTATGCCCCAGGGGACATCCTTGAACTGATCCCATTGTTTCGTAAAGTAGTCACGAACGTGGTAACCAACTTTCTCGATTAAGTTACCGTGTGTAATCGAGATTTCTTTCATATGTGGGGCGTAGATAATCAATTCGCCTCCATCTGCAACAACGGGTTCCAGTTTATACATACACTTACCGGCGACCCACAATTCATCGTACATGAGTGGAGCACAGGAGAGAACTTGTTTGAAAGGTTTGGGCATGCGTTTGATATGAATCTGACCAGATAAATCAGCGGCAGATTCCCAGGCTGACTCAGGAGTTCCATAAAACAAACCGTAAAGCGAACTATCTGGGGCTACGACAAATGTAATGCAACGTTTGACATTCGGAATCATCAGTGCAGATAGATTTACGACTTCTCGAACGGGAGTCTGTTTGACGCCAATAATTCCCACATTGGTAATCAAGGCGCCCAACCAATGGAAGAAATTCAGCAGATCTGGTCCGGAAATACCCGGGAAAAAATATTTACTTCCCCCAGAGAATCCGACTACTTCATGAGGGAATACTGGCCCCATAATTTGCAGAATATCATAATCCTTAATCCGGGAATTAATCGTGACAGGGACATCCATTTCCAGAAGTCCCTCTGAAATAGCCGACGTTTGTTCTTTCGTGAGCATTCCGATCTGCGTGAGTTTATCAGGCTGGTCCCACTCATGATTGAATAGCCCTACATTCTTATATTCCGCTTGCCGTTCGCTTTCTGAAATCCCCAGTAAGTGGCAAATGTCCTCCTCGGGCATCGGGGGGTGGGTGCCAAGTGCAACTAGTACGTCGATCTGTTTTGCGACTGGGCTAAGGATTCGATGGAAGGTTGAAAAGAGGAGAGGCAATGGTGCGGTTCGGGTCGCATCTGGAACGATGAGCAGAATGCTTTTATTTCTGTAATCTTCAACAGGAATATGAGACTCAAACCACTGAATCACTTCCTGTTGAGTAAGTGTCGTATGACTATTTTCCATTACGAAAATTGCTTTCAGATGAGCCCGTTCAAGATCGTTTTTTGTTCAAATTCCGGTGGGACAACAATGAAAACTATTCTATGAATATTTTTTGAAAAAAGTCAGTCGCCCCCTCTTCAATTTTACGAAAGTCGTAATATCACACTGAATGTGGTTAGACCAGTCTCACGGGAATGAACTTACGAGACTCTTGGGGAAATAGAATGTTCACATTCTTTTTTCATGGAAGTCAAAAATTCATAAGAAAACTCATCAGATAGACTGGTCAAAAGTAGCGTCGATCAAGTAACCTCGTAAGATGCGCTGTAGATATGGTTTGGGAGCTAACTATCTCATTTCCAATCTGAGCTGTTTTGACTTTTTTGTTGAAGTCGAGAGATCAAAATTATTGTGTTCAGACCGATAATATCGTTGGTCCAGAATAAACTCAGGACTGACTTATGCAAATAAATGGGAGTATTTCCATTATGCGAGTTGCGTTTTGGGATCAGGCAGGAGGCCGTCCATGACGTTAGCAGAACTGCTAGAAAATCAATTTCGCGCAGACATACGTTTTCGAGGGGCAGCCTATATCGAGGCGGAACGAGTTGAACTAACTCGTATCACTGCTGATCATATCTTTGCTGTTGTTCGTGATGGTGTTGAATACCAAACGCAATTATCACGTGACGATGGTAATTTGAAAACGTATTGTACCTGCGATCAGTTTCAAAAATTTAATGTTTGTAAGCATCTTTGGGCATCGATTCTGGCTGTCGATGATGCTGGATATCTGACTGGCGCTGTCAAGCCGGGATACATTCCTCCTTTCATTATCGAAAATGCGCCAATCTCATTTGATGAGGGAGATGATGATTTTGATTTCTCGATGCCTGCAGAGTTCGAATTAGGGAGCCCTCGCTCAAAAAAGACAAAAACGGGCGACGGTCAATCGACAGCAGTTTCTGCTAAGCCTCGATTGCGTGAATGGGAAGCTCGTTTAGTCGATCTTAAAAATGAATTTGCGTTGGCTCCTGTTCTTTCAAAGACAACCCAGCAGGAACGCGAGATATTTTATGAGATTGATGTGGAAGAGAGCCTGGAATCAGAGCAACTCGTAGTCCAAACTTCACAACGGCAGCGCCGTGCAAATGGTCAATGGGGCAAGTTAAAGCCTCTCAAGCTAAAAGCGGGTCAGCTACAGGAAGTAGAACATGAGGATGATCGCCGGATTCTTGCCTACCTCTCTGGAGGGACCCCTGAACGAACAAATTGGCGCGCTCAGCAAACTGAAACACAGATTGCTGCATTTCGATACCGTATTCCTTTCGAACTTTGTGAGTTGATCTTACCACTCATGTGTGGCACAGGCCATGTTCGCTATCTGAACCGTCAGCCTGAAGATATTGACTCTCTGGTCTGGGATGGGGAAAATTCCTGGGAATTTTGCATGGGGGTCGAACGGAATCGGAAAGAGTCAACTTGGAAACTGCAAGGGCATTTAAAACGCGAAGAGGAAATTTTAAAGATATCAGCAGCACGCTTGATCGTTCCAGGCGGTTTGGTACTAACACGCGACAGAATTACTCCGTTGGAAGACTACGATGCGTTTCCATGGATTAAAATGATCCAGTTAAACGAAACAATTGAAGTGGCGGACGGAGAACAGCAGGAACTCGTAGATCGCTTATTAGATATGCCAGTCTTGCCTAGGCTGCAGTTACCTAAAGAATTACATCTTGAAGAGGTTACCTGCGAACCATTGCCAGAGTTATTAATTCATTCTCCACAAAAAAAACGTTGGCAGCAGGATCGCCTCTATGGCGAAATTCACTTTAATTATCTGGAACATTTGGTTTCAGGAGCCAGTACACAGTGGGCCATCGTTGATAGAGAAGAAAAACGGTGTATCCTTCGTAATCGAGAAATGGAATCGAAGGCCTGGACTTTGCTGCAAGATAGCGGTTTTCGCAGGTTATTAGATCGTCGAATTCAAGGACGCGATGTCGAAATATCGGCACGGGATTTGGGGAATGCCGTTCGTGAATTAATTAAAGAAGGCTGGGCGGTTCGAGCTGACGGTAAGCAGGTTCATCAACCGTCTGCTATGCAATTTAAAGTTCAGTCTGGAATTGACTGGTTCGAATTACATGCCGATATTGATTTTGAAGGCCAGACGGTGCTCTTCCCTGAACTGCTCTCTGCATTGGCACGTGGTGATACTTCCATTCGACTGGATGATGGTTCGCTTGGAATTCTCCCTGAAGAATGGATAGAGCAATATGGGATTCTGGCTGGGATTGCCGTTACAGATGAAGATCATCTTCGCTTTGCTCCTAACCAGGTCGCTTTACTAGATGCTTTGCTCAATGCACAAGAATTCGTAGAAACAGATGATGTATTCGATGAGTTTCGGGAGAAGATTCGTTCTTTTTCAGGGATTTCGATCGACAAAGAGCCTGATGGCTTTAAAGGTGATTTACGCAAATATCAACTCGAAGGTTTGGGTTGGTTACAGTTTTTACAGGATTTTCATTTCGGTGGCTGTTTGGCTGATGATATGGGATTGGGAAAAACTGTCCAACTGCTTGCATTGCTGATAAGGCGTAAAAAATCGCGTGAAGAGCATTTACCATCTTTGGCTGTTGTGCCTAAGTCATTGATGTTCAACTGGATGCAGGAAGCAGCTAAATTTACTCCTTCGCTCAAGGTCGTTGAATATTCAGGCGGTGATCGCAGTAAAATCATCGAGCAATTGACTGAGTATGACTTGGTGTTAACAACCTATGGTACGATGCGTAGAGATATAACGCAGTTTAAGGACATCCAATTCGATTACGCTGTACTTGATGAAGCGCAGATGATTAAGAATTCGGGGTCACAAGTCGCGAAAGCATCTCGCCTGCTTCAGGCAAAACATAGGCTTGCGTTAAGTGGTACACCTGTTGAAAATCATTTGGGTGATCTTTGGTCGATCTTTGAGTTTCTCAATCCAGGAATGTTAGGACGCAGTTCTGTCTTCAAAGCATACACGAGTGATATTGAGGATAAAAATTCGAGAGTCATGTTGGGAAATGCATTACGTCCCTTCATATTGCGGCGGACCAAGGAACAAGTTGCCAACGAATTACCTGAGAAGGTTGAACAAACCCTGTATTGTGATATGGGCGAAGAACAGTCTCGGCTTTATGATGAGCTTAGACAACACTATCGTGACTCCATTTTAGGGATGGTCGAAACGAAGGGGCTTGGCAAAACTAAAATACACGTGCTCGAAGCATTACTGCGTTTGCGACAAGCGGCTTGCCACCCTGCACTACTTGATCGTGGTGAGGCCATGGACGCTTCCGCAAAAATGGATGTTTTAATACCGCATCTGGAAGAATTAATTGAAGAAGGTCATAAGGCACTTGTCTTTTCTCAATTTACCAGCATGTTATCTATCGTGCAGGAACACTTAGACCGTAAAGAAATCGTATATGAGTATCTGGATGGCCAAACCCGTGATCGTAAAGAACGTGTTGAGCGATTCCAAGCTGATGAAGAGTGTGGCATTTTTCTAATCAGTCTGAAGGCCGGTGGCCTCGGGTTGAATCTGACTGCCGCGGATTATGTATTCATTCTTGATCCTTGGTGGAACCCAGCTGTAGAAACACAGGCGATTGACCGTGCACATCGTGTGGGGCAAACGAAACGAGTCTTTGCGTATAAGCTGATTTGCCGTAATACTGTCGAAGAAAAAATTACGGAATTGCAACAACAGAAACGTGAATTGGCAGATGCCATTCTCGAAGAAAATCAGAGCGTGCTCAAGAATCTGTCGAGTGATGATCTCGAGCTGCTCTTGTCTTAAACCTATTTATTAGATGGTTTCTGCTCAGATAGCCCTCGTGTAAATGCTTCGTAGGCTTCTCGGTATTCTTCGGGTACCGGTAGTCGACGGGGGCCAAGGCTGTCATTGGTTTGCTTGCGGGTACTCGTCCGATTACGTTGTGCCGCACGGGATGCTGGTTTCAGTGATTTTAGCATCTCTTCGAATTGACGTTTTCGAGCGAGAGATTCCGGAGACTGTTGATTTGTGTCCGGAATTTGGAGTTGTTTTTGCAAGCGTTCAGAAAATCGCTTCATTTCCTCCTTCGACCAACCTAATTCATCTAATAATTCCTGGTTGACCTCTTTCCGTTTTAGTTCGTCTTTAATTCGCTTTAAGACTAAGTTGGCAGCCTCTTTACCATATTCCAGATTAGCATCTTCAGCCTCAGGAAGATTCGAGTCATTGCCTGTACCAGTTTTCTCATTGCCATCACCGGAAGATTGTCCTCCGTTGGTGGCACTACTGCCTTGAGGGTTGTCTGACTTAGATCCAGTACTTGAACCTTGTCCTGGTTTAGCACCTGGCTTGGATTGGCCTTTTCCCTGTGATGCCCCTCCCTTGCCTTTCGAGTCTGCACCTTTCTTACCAGAACCTGATTTAGTGTTTTTCTGTGATGAACCCTTCCCTTGAGAATTTTTTTGGTTGTTCATTGATTGTTTAGAATCGGATGGTTTTCCTTTAGCCCCTTGCTCTTGATTTCCTTTTTGTCCTGTAGAATCACCTTTGCCTGGCTGTTTGCTGCCTTTTTGTCCCTGGTCATTTTGAGAACTTTTGCCGTTCTCTCCATCCTGAGGGCGTTTTGATTTTTGTTCGGTGGGTTCGTTCTTTCCTTTGGGCGGGGTATTAGAACCATCGGGTTGATCTTGTTTTTGTTTTTTATCAGTCCCATTTGATTGTTTTTGTTCATTGGAGGGAGACGGATTTTGATTCGAGTTTTCAGGCTTTCTCATCCCTTTCTGAGGTTTATTTTCAGAAGAAGGTGTCGATTTTCCTGGTGATTTGTTTTCACTGGGAGTCTGCGAATCTTGTTTGGTTTTTGGGGAATTAGGATCCTCATTTTTGCCAGGTCGAATAGCAGGTTTATCTTTAGGGTCACGTTGAACATCTTTACTGCTTTTTTCCGGGTTGGCATCAGGGTCATGGTTCGGTGTTGCTTTCCCTTCCGTTTTTCCATCCGATTTACTTTTCATCGCATTATCAGAGGGGGGAGCTGGTTCTTTTTTGCCATTGGCAGGCTGGTCAGATTGCTTTTGATTCGGTTGAGTTTTTGGATTATTATCTGGCTCTTTGCCTTTTGATGAAGGTTGTGCACTTGAGTTCTTATTGTCAGAGCCTTTGGAATCGGGGGTTCCTTGAGACTTTTCGGAAGTTTTAGAAGGCGATTGATTTGGCTCTTGCGATGGTTTTGACGAGTTTTGATCCTGCATATTCGGGTCAGAAGATTGATTCTTTGAATCTTGCTTTTCGGAAGCAGGTTGTTTTTGTTTTGAATCTGGGTCAGGTTGTTTTCCTTCTTTTTTCAATTGTTCCAGGATTTTCTTAATCGCTTCCTGATCGTCTTTGCCATTACTGTCCAATCCTTTTTTATCCTCAGATTTTTGATTGTTTTGTTCCGTTGAGGGTTCATCCGATTTTTGTGGATTATTGGAATCGGATTGTTGCTTGCCTTTTTTGTCTTGATTATTCTGGTCAGACCCTTTTTTACTCTTGTTTCCTTCTTCAGTCCCTTTTTCTGATTTATTACCTTCAGATTGATCAGGCTTCATCTTTGAGGATGAATCACTGCCAGCTTGTGAGTTTTGGCCTTTGCCCTTTTCCGTTTGATTTTTTTGGTCTGGACTTTGTTTTTTATTTTCTTGCGCCGCCTCTTGCTTTTGTTCCTGCAGTTGCTTTTGCGCTTCTTTCTTGGAAACAGGCTCTAGGATTTCAATTTTAATTTTCGGCGTATTTTTACGATTGCCAGATGGTTGTTTATTATCGCGGGCTTCAACCCATAAAAAGACAGTTTCTCCAGGATTAAGCCGTAGAGATTTTAATGCCAAGTCATGAGTTTGTTCGACACTCTTTTCGGCCCCTTCGAATAATGTTTTGTCGAGAACACGAATTTGTTCCTTATCAACTCTCAGGTTGAGATACCTGATTTTAAAATCGGGATCCTCTGCTATCACAGAGATTGGAATGGTACCGTTTGCTGGCATTTTTAAATCCCGTTTTGGTGACAGCAACGAGATTTCCGGAGGCAAATCAGGACGTATTACTACTGGATAAACAGTAGGCGAAAGTGTAGTTTGGCCTGTTTCGTTTCGACATTTAATCTGATAGAAGTTGGGAAAGCTACCATCGGCACGTAATTTTAGTTTCCAGGACGCAGTAATAGTATTGTCCTTGATGGTTTTCTCTATTTTGAACTCTTCCAATAATGACTTAGAATTTTCTTCATCTGAGAAAAGGACTTCAAAGGAACTGATCGGCATATTGGTTGTTGCATCAACGGTGACTTTTGTACCTTCCCAGGCATCAATGGCGCCTCCCGGTTGTTCAACAGAGGAAAGCTCCATGTACTTAGGGTATTCATAACGAACGGAATGAACGGTAGCAGAAGGAGGTTGAATGACTTTCACTTGAAAATCTTCAGAAACGGCATCACCAGCTTCAATGTGGTAAGTTAATTCCTGTCTGATACCTCGCCCATTTACGCCGACAATCACTCCTTGATAACGCTTTAAGGTATCATCCATCGAACGCAGTGTAACTGGCTCATCTACACTGCCTTGATCGTTGGATGTGTAGAAGAGCGTGACCTTGTCGGGAACTTCGCCACGCAGATCGACTATCACTTCTAGCTGGCTACCTGAGAGGACTTCTGTATTGCCTGGTGTTACTGAATTAATTTGAGTTTGTGTGGCAAATTCTCGCTGACTAGAAAACGACATTGCCGCTGAAAGTGATGGCCAGATTTCTTTGGGAGAAAATAAAGCATAGAAGCATAATAGCGCAACAACACCTAACAGAGCATAGGAGAGCCTCATTAAGGGGCGGCGGTCGATGGCTTGATCAGTATCAGTTTTGGAAAGAGTCAATGCTGCTTTTTTTTCCAGAGAATTGATAATTGCTGGATTGACGGGACGTTTTGACTTTTTTAAATCAATCAGGTTCAGCAGTGAGCCTTCCATTTCATCGGAAGTCTGTTCCAAAGAATGTGCAGAATAGAGCCGCGTTACTTTTTTGAAATACGGAATAACAAGTTTCCAAACTGCCCAGCCCAGACAGGCCAGCACGACACCTGACAGCATTAATAAACGGGGGACGTATCCAAATCCCCCTTTAATAAACCAATGGTCGAAGATAACGAATACCAGCAAATAGCCGAGCAGGATTGTAGAAATCCCGACAGCAGTTGTGAGCAGATCATTGGCTTTGATATTTGAACTGGTTTTTGAAATCTGGTAATCCACATATTCATCGAATTTTGCATAATGCTCTGTCCGATGTTCTGTTGATTGTGGCGATTTGGATGCCGTTGACATGGAATACCTGCTTATTTCTAGAAACTTCTTTGTGTTCTCCCGTACCTATTATAGGATGATCGACGCTAGCAATGGAATTAATGTTCCTGATTTTTTATCGGGTTTCACTTTTCCTGAATTTTTGGGGTGATTTAGAGACAAATCCCCAGAAATGCCTTAAACCAAACCTTTATTCTTTCTTAAAAACCACTCTGCTGTGAGGAGTAAGACGAATAAAGCCAGGAAAAACCAGTTGTCCCAAAGTGATATTCGCCTGTATCTTACCAAGTTATTAATCCAGGATTTCTCTTTATTCATGCGGGTTAAGAAACTCGCCAGTTCTTCGGGCGGAAGAGAACTCCCTCCAGAAAGTGAAGAGATCGCTTCCAATAATGAATAATCTGCAGCAGGATTATCCAACTCGAGATCACGAGGATCAACAATGAATCTTGTTGTTGCATCAAAGCCAAGCGAGACTCCATTTTTTTCCGCATGCACGGTGACCCAATAGTCTCCTGGCTGCTCAGTTTGCGAAAAAGTGGTGATCGAAGAATCTCCGGTACTCGTTGATTCTACTTTGCTGAATTTGCCGGAGGGATTTTTCACTTGGACTGTAAATTTCACGTCGGAAACGGGGTTACCCTCATTATCTCTCGCACCAAATTGGATGGGAACATTCGCTCCTGGAGAAAAGTTCCTGGGGGTGACACGTGCCCAAACACTCTGGCCAGAATCATTCTCTTTATGGGCCAACCAAAGTATGATCTGTCGCCAGAATCGTTCATGCTCAGTTCGGTTGCCTGAGAGAAACCATTGAAATGTAGTATCACCGGCAAAAGCCATGATCCGTGTCTGTCCTACTTCATAAGCAAATAGCAGTGGCACCGCTTCGTTACCCGCCGATTGTGCAAGAACTTCAATCAGATCATGTTTTTTTTTCAAACGATTAGCTCCTTTTAAGGGAGCCAATGAATTCCATTTCTGCTGATTATTAACTGCAGAACTATCCAGTTGCATCACATAACGTCTTAGCCCAAGCGCTGTCGGTACCATCTTTAAATCCTGGAAATAATGCAGATCTTTTGCAATATTGTTGCCAATCTGTTTTTCATTGGGACGCATCTCCACCGGAATAAAATTATCTAAAGGAGTATTTGCATAACCACCGGGGCCGAAACTGTGATAACCACCGGTAGTCAGAAGGCCGGCTCCCTTATCGAGTCGGCCAGCAATCTGTTTGATGACATCTGCCCCTAGCAGGTCGGCTGGAACATCTCCGATGATAAATACATCGTATTTTGACAAATCCACAAGCTCAGGACGTAATTGTTTTTGATTATCAGAAAAGCCATTTCCGACAGGAATATAATCCAGTTGTATTTTGGGGTCATTCAATGAGCGAATGAATTTTTGTTCTGGGCGGAGAGAGTCAAAATAAACAACTTGTATGCCTCCCTTTTGAACCGTAACAATGGTTTCTAAGCGGTTGTTCGTTTGTTTGATTTCCCCATCCAATGGAACAACTTCGACGGCAATTTTATATTCTCCGGGAATCTCTGGAGTCCAGAAAAGTTCAACGGTACTGAGTTCATTATTCTGGGTGGGGTGAATTTGTGTCGTAACACGAGAGTTGCTGTAGGCTGGAGCAGGTATCATTTTACCAGCTTCACCAATTTTTTTCCCTGCGCGGTCTTCAACTAAGAGGCGAACAGTCAGGTCACGATTGGCAGCGCCCAAGCTACGAACTTTCACGCTGATGGGAGTGGTTTTCTTTTCAAAAACGAGTGGATCGATGACCAAACTTTCCAGGACCAAATCTAATGTTGTGTCTTGCAGGCTGGATGAACCAAAGCCAATTGTATAAATAGGAATACCTGAATCCCCAAAAAAGCTGGCCCGTGATCTCACGTCAATGTCGTATGGGGGGAGTGCTCGTTCTGCCCCATCTGAAAGAAGCAGGAGGCCGACAAGGTGTTCCTGTTGTAATTGCGCCGCAATGGTATCCAGTGAATAACCAATGGCTGTTTGCTCCCCGTTCGATTCTTCAGTAAATTCTTCAACTGGCATAAGCTCTTTGGAAAAATTAAACCGCTTGATGCCAATATTTTGGTCCATATTATCAAGTAGTGTATTTACCGAGTTCAGAGTTTTTACTAACTCGTTTCGTCGTGTTGTACTACCTGGACCATCTTTAGTTTGCATGCTACGACTGGCATCTGCCAGGATATAAAGCCATGATTGTTTTTTTGATTTATCAGTGAATTCGATAGCAGGACGCAACAACATAAAGACAAGCATCAATACTGTGAGCAGTCGCATCCCAATAAGTGATCGACGGAGCACGGGAGATAAATGTTTTACTCGTTTGGGGTACGTTTGGAGAACCAATACGATCAACGCAATGATAATCAGGATCATCGTTGGCCAGGACCAGATTGGTTCAAATATTGGTTTCATAACGTTTTTGCGATAAATGGTATGGTTTTCAAAAGTGTTCTATTTTTAATTTTAGGAAGAAGCTTCTGCCGATTGGTCAATTGCATAAAAATAGTTTGCAGTAAAATGTTCTAGACAGAAAAAGATCAAAAGTAACGCTGCTAGCATCGGAAAAATTTCCACTCCCAGTCGTTCGCTGCGAATTGTTCTTTTAAGTCCTTCCATATCACGCGAGAGGCTATAGCGGTCTACTCCCATAAACTGGTTTAGTTCTTCAATAGATATCGGTTGAAAATTGCTTTCCCCAGCGGACGCATTCACACTGAATCCCGTTGCTAAACGAGTTTTATTATTGGAGTTGTTAATGAGTTGATAATGACCCACAGCAGTCGTATCAGGAATCAACACCAGCGGCTTACCTGGTGCGACCTCGATGGGCAGTTGCTTTAAATCGGGAGTTCTTAATAGAAATGAAACAGGGGGAGTCTCTGACGTTGGCCATTGATAACTGGCCACTTCACCGGCAAGATAATTTGTTCTGTTCGATCTTGTATGTATCAGGTATCGGGTCAGTTGATCGGCGAATGCCAAATAAGACCAGCGAGCAAACAAAAACTGACTCCAGCCCTTAGCGTCAATACCGGTCGTTAATACGACTACTTTTCCCTTGCCAAGGGATTGTTCAACAATCGCAGGGGAATGTCGGGAATCAGTGTATTGTGCAATCACCTGCCCCTGTTTTGTAGGACTGACTCGCCAGAACCGAGAAATCTCCATTGAAGCCAGTTCTCCTGTGCCCCCTAGATCTTGGAAATAAGAGAACAACGCCTGTTTGTTGTTTTCCAGGTCTAAAAATTCGGGTGGGATGAATTTCAGAGATCCCAGTAATTCCAAGGGGAGTAATTTTTGGGCTGCTTCGGAATTAAAGGAGACGATCATGGATTCTGGTGCATTTCCGTCACTTCCTAAAATGAAACAGACACCTCCTCCTTTTTCGGCATATTCTGTGAACTGCTGCCAACTGGTTGCTGACAAACTTGAGACATTGATTAAGTAGACGGCTGCAAACTGATCAAGTGGAACCGATTCGATTTCGTTAAGGGAAACAACTTTGCAGAGATATCGATTTTTTTTCAACGCCACTAGTTTTTCAGGTGCTAATACATCACTCCATAGTCGTCCAGAGTTTTGGTCTGGACTGACAATCAAAATATGAGGAGGTGGTTCTGCTACTATGGTAAAATAACGAACGTCGTCTGGAAGGTAAGGGTCTGAGGAAGTGATCCGTAATTCCCCTTGTGTCACTGGCTGACTAATTTTCGAAAGGCTCATTTCCAATTGAGCTCCACGATTTAAGCCGACGTTGCTAGCATTTTCTGTTTTCTCTGCCGAGGAAGATACCGTTGAGAGCGGTCTTTGATCGCGTTTGATTAATTGACCTTTTTCATTTTGCGTGAACAATTCGAGAATCGTATTCTCGGCTGTGATTCCAGAAGAAACGATTTCTGTTTTTAAAGCCACAGAATTTCCGAGTGTAATCGTTTCGCGTGATAGTCGAATTTGTGAAATGCCAATGTTTTGAGGGTTCGTAACACCCACATCAATGATATAAATTCCCAACCACTTCAGTTTTTCCAGTTGTTGTTTGAGTAACTGTGAAGGCTGATTTCTCCAGGCAGAACGTGCAAGATCTGTATAGAGGTAAATTTCTCTTACATATTGATTTGAATTAGACGATTGTGTTTGTGAACCAGGCTGTTCATTTTGACTGCGTTTAAAATCTTCTTCCTGACGGTTAATTGCTGTGCGTAATCGATCATCCAGGAATAGTGAATAGGCAGATGTTTTAAGAGCATTGATTCTGGATTGAACTGCTGACAAATCTGATTGGTACGGGGAGATATCTTCGCTGCTACTATAAAGCACCGAAACTCTACTTTGGGCAGGCAAATTGCTTAGGTGTTCGTCAGCGATTGCTTTTGCTTGATCCAGGCGAGATTGATTTTCCTGTCTGTAGTCCATACTGAGACTGGTATCAAACAAAAATATGGCTGTAACAGGAATATTCTCTGAAACGGCAGGCAGTGGTTCTGATATTTCAGCAAAAATTCGGCGCTGGTAAGGCCAGAATACAAATAACAACAACAGTAAGAAAGTCGCTAAACCGACTCCGCCTCTTAAATATGTACGATGAGTATTTAATGTTTGTTGAGAGACGCGTTGCTGTTGAAAATATCTCATTAAACCAGCATATGAAAGCATAGCGATAATAATAATAGTTAACAGCATTACCAGTTCGTATGTAGAAAAACTATAGTTTGCAGGCGGAAGAGAGGGTCTGGCTAGCGCGAGCACGATTGCGACAATCACCAGGATCCGTAATAACAACAGCCACAAATGCCGTAATTTGAGCCTGCGAGAGTTTTGTATTTTTCGCCGTTGTAGTAAAGCTAAGGCAGGAAAAATGATTTTCTTAGGTTTGGACCGCAGGAGAAAATGTAAAATCACCGGGATTATTGCGAGAACGATTCCAAGTAATAAACCAGGGTGAATTAATGACATATATTAATGAGATCTATTTGGGTAATTAAGTCTTCAGATCAGAAATATACTTTTCAATTTGTAGAGCTTGAAATTTCATTCTCAGTTTAAAAACTAGATCGCCCTGACGATGGATTCTGTCCACCGCTCTTGGCTTGAGGTGCTGTGATATCAACGGTTTCCAAGCTGTAGTCCATATTCTCTTTCATCTTTGATCCACGTGATATGTTTTTAGGTATTACGAGCAAGATCACGACCTGATTATTTCCTGATTCTGCCAGATAAATTCGAAATTGATAATCAACACCCTCGATTTGTGTTTCTGGTTCGAATGTACTCACCAGAAAATTTTTGGCTGCGGTATAACCCTTTCCTTGAGGAAATCGTTCAGAGGCAAATTCCTCAGGATTTATGAATTGGTTAAATGTACCAGCGATTGCTCCTAATACATCATTGTGAAAGTTGGACGCTTCATCCATTTTCTGTTCTTTCAACAGGTAATGATTGCTTAGAACATAGAGATAGG
>JAJDEK010000270.1 GCA_029259875.1 Planctomycetaceae bacterium | reverse complement strand
GGGAGCATTAGGCGAAACGGCTTATCAAGTTCCTGTCTCCAGCATCAAAAGTATGATGGGACATTTAATTGCTGCTGCCGGAAGTGTGGAAGCTATCACCTGCCTGATGGCGATTCGGGATAACGTGGTTCCCCCTACCATTAATTATGAAACACCCGATCCAAATTGCGATCTGGATTACATTCCCAACGAAGCACGTCAAAAGAATGTAACAACGGCGCTTTCAAACAGCTTTGGCTTTGGGGGACAGAATATTTCGCTAATTTTCTCAGAGTTTCATGGATAATCCTTCGTTCTTTTAGAGCTGATTGTTCAGAATTGCATTATGGGCGCTGCCTATCCCGTGCTCTTTGCTGGATGCTGATTTCTCTTTTGACTTCCGAACGCGAGATTGATGATGTCAAAGCAGCCATGCATTATATTCGTAGACAATCTAAATAGGTTCAGTTACGACTTGGCTTGTCAGGTATGAGCCGTGGCGCGGGAGCGGCATTAGTTATCGCAGTACAGTCCTCTGATATTCAATTAGTACCTGGCTAGTAAGTCGTAATTGCAATTCGACTTACTAGTACTGCCTTTTTGACAGCGATTGAGCTTTTTTGAATTAAAAATAAGGATAGTGTCACTTTGGTAAAGGGATCGTTTCGGAGTGATTTCTTGATTTAACGTATTTAAAATATAAGACTTACAGCTACTCAAATATTTAAGACTGACAATGGTATCTGATTTGCGTATCGTAGAGATGTTCAATCGATATTTGCACGGATTGGTTTTTAGGGTAGGCTTAGTACAAGCTTCAACTGGTGTAGTAGCCTTCCAGTTTATTTGATGAGATAAATCATGGTCATTGCCAAATCTCAGACTCCTTATCAATTACTGATCGCCGATGATGATCCTGGATTCCGTGATGTCCTGAAAGAGCTCCTGAACCCTTATTTCAAACTGTTTGAAGCGGAATCAGGTGAAGAGGCTATCGAACTTGTAGAGCAGGTCCAGGTAGACATTGTTTTGCTGGATATGCACATGGACGTTTTAACAGGATTAGAAGCCGTGCGCATTATGAAGGAAATCAATGCAATTCTGCCCTGTATTCTGATTACGGCTGATGCAACCGATGAACTACGACAGGATGCCAGCGCCGTGAATGCTTACGATGTTCTGTCTAAACCAGTCAAACGGCAGGAGTTAGTTTCGACGGTATCTCACGCTTTGCTAGACACTTACCAAGATCCGGATATTCCCTCCTGGTTGGGAAATTAGTTTACTAATTTTCGATCAGTAATCACTTTTCTGCCATCTCGCATCACCCTGGGCTGATCTGTATTTCGGATATCGTCTCCTTACTTTTCCCGTAGACTCGACTTTCCATAAACTGCCTAGTGAAGTACACTTCCAGTCCAAAAAATATTTCTTAAAAGCACACCTGCATCCTGCATCCTGCATCGAATGTAGTCATGTAGATCATCAATTTAGCAGGTTGTGCGGCGGAAAGGAGTCTGCCATGTCATTCGTACCGACCCGGTTCATTCACGCTAGTAACCTGCATCTTGACCATCAACCTCAAGGAATAGGGGAGGTTGCCGATGAAGCACAAATCATTCTCGAAGATTGTACGCTGACAACTTTCGAGCAGGTGGTCAAGGCTTCTCTTGAACATGAAATTGACTTTCTGTTACTGACGGGAAATACCCTGTTTGAAGAAGATCATAGCATCCGCGCGAAAATTGCACTCGTAGATGGTTTACAACAATTGGCATCTGAAAATATTCAGGTCTTTATCCTTCCAGGTCTGCATGATCCTTTGAGCGTCTGGCACGCTCAATTCAGTTGGCCGGGCAACGTCACATTTCTCTCACCACAAGATCATGACATACTCGACATCATGCGCGCTGAGGAAACCATAGCGACGTTACAAGTTCTGGAACCCTCTCATTACAAAACGCAACAATCGTTAAAATTGAACCAGCGAAATCAGTTGTTCAATAAACACGATCAACGTGCAATTTCTATTGGTATTATTCCTGCCAACGAAATGAGAGAGCTTACTGAGCAGAGTTCAGAGTTAGAGCGATCATCATCGCAAATCTTATCCGATCAAATTGAAGAAGAGAGTGTCGATTATCTTGCGTTGTGTAAAGGAACTCAGCGATACACGTTCGAAATGGAACCAGGGGTTGCCCATCATCCTGGAGTAGCTCAGGGACTTAATTTCGACGAATGCGAAAATAATGGTGTCACTTTAGTAACGATCAAACCAGAGGAGCAACTGGAACTCCACCTGTTGAAAATCGCCACCGTACGCTGGTTAATGATCGAACTCAAGCTGGATCCGGAACTCTCTCGAAAACAACTCAAGCATCTAATGAGAGAAGCTCTCTTTTCCCATAAAAATGGTGTTTTCGAAAAAGTATGGATGGTGCGTTGGCAATTGGAAGGATTGGGTGAGCTATTTCAGTCTCTGAGCACATTCAAGAACCAAAGCGACTTAGGTTTGGAAATCGCGAACGAAATGATAGACCAGCTGCCAGTTCATATCGAACAATCTTTTGAACTGCAAAGCGGCGCTTCCGCATTCATCGGCAAGCCGGCATCTTTAGTTGTACGCTATCAGGATCAGCTTGCAGCATTCCAAACGGAAACAGATGCACCACTCAAGCAATTGCTCACACACGCTGCTCATCTTGACCAAATTTGGTCTCACCGCATGAATTCAATGATTCACAATATGAATGAGCAACGCATCTTTAATACAGCCATCCGAAATGGACACGATTGGCTCAATCTCTCTTCGGATGAGGAAGCTCACTCATGAAAATAAACAGAATCCATGTCGACGAATTTGGGAATTGGAACGATCTGAACCTTGCGCCCCTCAACGCGGGAGTCAATGTCTTTTATGGACCCAATGAAACAGGCAAATCGACTTTAATGCGAATGATTCGCGGTATCCTTTACGGTTTCCAGGCAGAGGAAATTCGTGAGCATTCCCGTGCTTCAGATTCGACTCCCTGGTCAGCCTTGCTGGATATTAAACATAAAGGTCAACTCTACGAAATCCGTCGACAGACTAATTCCAAAGTCAGAGGTCACTTTTCATTTCAAGGAGAAACGCGGGGAATTTCGACTCAAGACCTGCTCACATCTCTGCATGCGGGGGTTAACGAAAACGTTTTTGAAAACGTATTTGCGATAGGCTTAAATGAATTGCAGGAACTGGGAACGCTACACGGTGATCAAGTTGCCCAACATATTTATGGGCTCTCTTTGGGGCCAGAAGGTCAAGCGATACTCGATGCTTCCAGTCAACTAACTCAATCACAACAGCAGCTCTTGAGTTCCGACTTAAAGACTGGAAAGCTGGTCGATCTTTATCAAAAACTCGATGATGTGAATGCAAAACTTGCGGACTTAGAACAGCAAACACAGCGATTCTTCAATTTACCCGATGATTTGCAGAAGCTAAGAGCGGAATCAGACAGCCTCAAAAAACGCAGAGAAGGTCTACAATATCAAATCCGAGGACATCGCTTTCTCGACCGTGTCTGGAAGCCTTGGCAGGAAGTACAAGCTCTACATCAGAAATTGAGGCAACTTCCGGTTGTCCATGATTTTCCAGAAGGTGGCGTCGCTTTACTTAATGACTATGACCGGGAACTAAAACAAATTAAAGAAAAACTGCTAGAGCTTAAAGCAGATCTTAAACGAGTACGAACTGAAGCAGAACAGTATGAATTAGACAATGATCTACTGAACTTTGCCCCAAATATACAAAGCCTGGTTGACCAGAAAAGTTGGATAGCCGATCTGGAACGTCAGTACAAAGCAGGAGAACTCCAGGCACGTGATGCAGAACTCACGTTACAAAAATATCTAGCCCCGAATCAGACTCTCGATGATATCAGTCATATTAAAACAACGCCCGACAACAACCAACGCCTCATCAATGCAGCTCGCGAGTATCGGCTCGCTTTAGGAAAACGTAAAAACGCGCACCAACGATATAAAAGAGTTTCCCGTAAATACCAACAAACACTAGCTCAACTTCAGGAACAATCTAATCGCTTGTTAAATGGACATTCCATCGATGAAGAATTACAAAGAGCCCGCGACCGAATGAAACATTTGGAACGCCTCAGCCAATTACGGGTTCGAGAGTCAGAATGTTTAATTCGACAGGAAGCCGTCAAGGAACAGTTGGCGCGGCTGCAAACTCATTCCCGGATTCCCAGTTGGGCCAAAAAGACACTATTTGGTTTTGCACTAGCCGGGATACTATTACTCATGGCCGGCTCTTGGCGCGGAGTCACAGATGTCGTTTTCATCGGCTTGATTTACTGTTTAACAGGATTGTTCTTAGGTGGGACGACATGGGCGATCAAAAAACATTTTGAAGTTGATATCGATGATCAAGTCGAAGACTTACAGGATAAGAGTTGGGCATTAGACGTTCATTTAAGAGAGACGCGACAAGAGATCGAACGCCTGCTAGAAGACGAATACTTCTCTTTAAAGCTAGTTACTGAAGGACATTCACTGACGACTGACCGCTATCGGGAAAACATCCCTGAGTTGAATTTCAACGACGAAAATATCCTGCGCACTGATCTTCTGCATGAATTGGCTCTGAAAATCAGTGAACTGGAACAGTTAAAAGTAGCGCAAGATCAGGTGCAGAAAACCCGTCAGTTTTTGGTGAAACTAAGAAACCGATCTCAAGAAATTCAGCGTCAGTTTAGTAGTAAGCGGCATGAGTGGTGTGGATGCCTCAAACAACTAGGGTTGACGGAGACACTGAAAATCAATGAAGCATTTCAAATGTGGCAGCATGTTTCCAACGCAAACCTATACGCTGACAAATTCCAGCAGGAAAAAATTCGTATCAAACCGTTAGGCGAAATTGTTAACTCATTTTTCAGTCGAGTACGTGATCTGGGCCAGCGTATGGGACGCACGCATCATGATTATGCTAAACCATTCGAAGTGGTTGCCGAATGGGAACACGAGATAGAAACATTCTCCGAACATCAGAAAGAACGTAATCGCTTGCGCAAAGAAGAGCAGAGACTGCGCCAAGAGTCAGATGTCCTGGAGTTGAAAATTGAAGAATTAAATTACAAATGTTCGGGACTATTGATTCGTGGAGGAGTGGCAAACCGAGAAGAGTTCATCCAACGGGCATCATCACTAGAAGAACGAATTCAGCTTGAAAATGTATTAGAAGACGCACAGGTCGAATTAGAAAATATCAGTCGATCCGAAAAAGAAATAGCGATCGTCGAAGAAGATCTATTGAATTTCAACCCAGACGAAAATACCGAGCATTTGGAAATGCTGAATTTGGAACTGGAAGACATTGAAAGCGATCTGGTTACGACCGCGGAAAATATGGGCCGCTTGAAACAGGATTATCAGAATGCCAAAACCGATCGCAGCTCAGCCCATTTACGTTTTGAGCGAGAGCAAATTCGTGAACAAATCAAACAGGCGAGTGAGAAATGGCTTTCAGCAGAAACTTCCTCAATAGGTCTGGGTCAATTACGTTCAGAATACGAACGCACCTGCCAACCAGAGACCCTCGCGATTGCTTCTGAATACTTGAGTCAATTAACGAATGGGAAATACAAAAACATTTGGACTCCATTGGGGGAACAGTTTCCAAAAATTGACGATCAGCATGGGCAGACATTTACAGTCAGTGAACTCAGTAGTGGCACACGTGAGCAATTATTTTTAGCGATCCGACTGGCAATGGTAGAACGTTTTCGTAATAACGGTGTGGAGCTGCCTATGATTCTGGATGATGTACTTGTGAATTTTGACCAGAACCGGACGATTGCAGCGATTGAAACATTAACTACCGTTGCAAACAAAGGACAGCAATTTCTGTTCTTCACTTGCCATCTGCATCTAGCCCGACTATTTGAAGAACACGGTTGCCCTCCGGTTTGGTTACCAGACACAAACTCACAGCAAGTAAATT
>JAJDEK010000269.1 GCA_029259875.1 Planctomycetaceae bacterium | reverse complement strand
TACAAAAGCACCAGCGGACATTGATGGAATCAGTTTCCTGCCCACACTATTGGGCAAAGATCAGCAGCAGAAACAACACGAATATCTCTATTGGGAGTTTCCGTCATATACGGGCCAACAAGCCGTTCATATGGGCGACTGGAAAGGCGTTCGTCAGAAACTGATGAGAAAAAAGAACCCGCAAATGAAGATTGAGCTTTTCAATCTCAAGAAAGATCCTGGTGAACAACATGATGTCGCCGATCAACATCCGAAAGTTGTGGCCCGTATCAAAGAGATTATGAAAACAGGTCGCACTCCTTCCGAGATGTTTCCATTTCCCGCTTTGGATCAGCAGTAGCTCTTTTCTAATATGAGTCGTGATCTTGATTCCAACAACTATTTTGAGATTTCTTTCAACCAGGAAAATACAGTATCGCCGATTTGAAGATATCCATTAGTAGCAGGATGCACGGCGTTATATTGGCGTAAAACTTTCACTGAATTGTGTACGTTTAGAGGTTCTTCTCTGGCTGGATAATTATGCACGCAGTCCAAATTCAGATTGGTCGGGACTAAATATATTTGTTGATCCTGCTTATCTTGGTAAAGCTTTGATATTTGTTCCACTACATATTGCTGATTGCGTTTGTATTGCCAGCGGGTTTGTTGACGTCCGTTCGTAGTACCAAACGCATTCTGTGTAGCCGCCGGTGGTACTGGCAGCATGAGGCCAATTTTTGTTTGATCACTGTAATTCTGAATCATTTTTACCAGAATCTCCAGGTTTTCAAGCATCGTGTCCGCTTTTTCTTTAATGGTCTTATCTGTCGCTGAGTAGACGTCGTTCGGACCGAGAAAGATGGTAACCACATCCGGAGCTTTACCATCGTTAAACTCTTTACAGTAGCGAGGAAAATCGAGTTTGGGTTTACCACTTTCATCAGCATATAAAAAGGGGCTTCCCCGTTCCCGATAATAGCCAGTTCTCGCTGTTTCTTTGAAATGTGTTGCAAAACGAACTGCGGTCCAACCACCATAACCTTCATGCATAACTTCGGGATCGTTTTTCGGGTTATGAGAACCAATGAACTTGAGCTTGGGACCCTGGAACTTTTTACTCAGTTCGAGTACATGTTTGGGATAAATTGAATTATGCGTCAAACTATCACCAATCATGAGCAGGCTGGTGGGTTTTTCTTTTCCGGCGGCTGTTGGAGCCACACGGAGTCTCGATTTTTGGGAAGCAATAATCTGATTACTCTGATCGAGAATATTTAACTCGAAGGCATAATCACCGACTTCTTTCTCCGTTGGTGTGTACGTCCAACGATCATCTTGTAAATGCCCTCTGTTACAGTGCACGTCAAAAACATAATTTGCAGAATTAATGACCAGACAGACGTTGTCAAAATACACATTCGTTTCAATGCCAGGAACGGCATAGATGATGGGAGGGAGAATTAACCTCAGTGAATTTTTTGCTTCTGGCTTGGTTTTGGATTTCGTCGTTTCTCCTGCAGAGGAAGTACTATGGCAAGTGAACAGCATCAGACTAGAGAGTAGTATCATTTGCAGTGCAGATTTCATGCTGGTTCCTATTTTAAAATGAAAGTCCAGAAGAATGATTCATTCAAGATTTGTTAACAGTGTTATCCCACCCAAATTGGACTAGACCAAGCCAGTTGTCCGTTAGATTGTGTGACACGAACGTAATACCAGTCTGTTGCTTTAGTGTCACTACGCCGATCTTGCCAACGAATCTGTGCGGAATATTCACTTTGCCCCACCAGTCGATGGAGAATATAACTTTCACTGGTAAATACACCAGTAAATTCAACGACATTGTCATCGATCAAATCTTGCAGTCGAGCACTGGTGGTTTCCTCATAAGGTTTGCGAACCTGCAGAGTGAGCGTTGTATCTGCCGCTCCCTCAATTTCACAGACAATGGATTTGGTTGGATCTTCGCCATAGCATTTCACACGCGTGGTATTCGAATCTAGTCTTAGTTCTTGATTAGAGATGATTTTGAGTTTATCTCGCAATTTTTCACTGAACGGAGCTGACTGGAAACAGGGAATGGCACGAGTGAACTTTCCATTATCAAGTTTAACAGTCATGTCCCACAGACAGGTGCGGCCCATTGCCAGATCGGCCCAAGGCCCCCAACCATATTGGATGCGACATTTGACTTTACCAGGTAACATTGGTTTGTCACTCAAATGATCTTCTGGGAAATGACGTTCAATCACTTGTCCATTGCGAATGAGTTCGATCATCGAAATCGCGTCTTCGCCTTGGACTCGGACATCAATCTGACGGTCTGAAGTTGCTGGTACATCACTGCCCATCGGCTGACCATTGAGCGAGACTTCCAAAGCGATTCGATCGCCGGTGGCGGCATAAGTTCTCCGAGCACGAACTGCTTCCATAAGAGATTTAGATGACAGGTCTTCCGCCCATACGCCAACGACGCCTTCACCGTAGGCGCCAGGATATCCTAAGTGGTCATCAGTTGAAGCGACAAATCCGAAACGCATCCCTTTTTGCAACTGAGGAACAATCATGTTTGACGCGGAACGACCGCCGTTGCTGTGTCGAATCATGGGATAAGGAGATCGGTCTGTTTCGGTGCAACCATGTTCCGAAAAGACTTCTACGACAGGAGAGGCTGAGGGACGATAGTGTTTGAAGTTCGCTCCACGCCAGCCGATTTTGTAACCTACATGGTGTGGAATCGCTAGCGCATGTTTATTTTCTGCAAAGTCGAGTAGTTTTTCGACATGATTCGGTAGAAATAATTCCGGTTGGTCTTCGGGGAAAATCATGCAGTAATCACCGAATTGACTGGAATGCCATTCATAACCCAGAAAAGCCACGAATTGATCTGAGTTAGCATCCTGCATCAACTGGCGAGTTTTCGACCAATGTTTTGAGTGGACTTCAAAACCATTGACCCATTTCATGTGGCGATCACCGGGCATCTTTGGCATATCGTGCCACGATGCATGGCCGGTGAAAGCGAAAAAATCGAGATGTTCCTGAGCCAGTTCAATCGAACGTTCCAGTGAGCCTTTGGCATAACCAACGGCATTATGATTGTGTAGGTCACCCCAAAAGAGTTGGAACTGTTTTTTGTCTTCACCGCCATGCAGTTCTGAATTTACGCGAATTCCTGATAAGACTGTCGCCGCCATTGATTCGCCTAGAAATTTTCGTCGATTGATTTTTTGAGAATCCATGTTGACTTTCTTAGGTTCATTAAGACATAGATGAGTTCGAAAAAAGAGGGACAGGTTGATTGCCTGTCCCTCTAGCTGTAGTCATCTGCTGGTTATTTATTACCAATGCAATAGAGTTTATCTGTCATCTTCAGATAGATTTTTCCATCTGAGAAAATGGGAGTTGCCAAAGCGAAACCTTCAAGTGGGTTTTCTGAAATCACTTTGAATTGATCGCCTTGATCCAGAACGAAGGTTGTGCCATCTTCTCTGGTGACATAAATATGACCGTCTGCGAGAATAGGTGAAGCGCTAAATTTGTGACGGCTGCGGGGCAGGTGGCCCCCCCAGACTTTTTTACCTGTTTTGATATCAAAGCAGAGAACCTCGCCTTTATCAGCACAAATATAGAAGCGGCCATTGATGGCGGCTGGTGTAGGGACATCCGAAAATTCCCCTTTTGCTTCATTGGTCCAAACAACGTTTGACTTTGTAATATCTCCCGTTCCGCCTAACTTGATTCCCGTGATTGAGCTACCGCGTGCATAGGGAGCAATCAGATAACCATCGCTGACAACGGGCGAGGAGATAGAGCGAAAGTATTTATGTTGAGTGGGATTCAGACCACCGACTCTCCAGATTTCTTTGCCGGTCTGTGCATTATGGGCAGTTACATGATCTGCCCCGAGGACATAGATGATTTCTTTACCATCTCGATTGACGACAACCGGAGTCGAATAACTCTGGTTGGCTTCTTCAGGCGCATCCAGATTGCGACCTTGTTTCCAGGCTTCTTTGCCTGTCGCTTTATCAAAGGCTACAAGATAAGAGTTATCACTCTGCATGCAGGCAATAACAACCAAATCGTTTGTCAGAACAGGAGATGTTCCCAAGTCCCACCAGAGTGTGTCTTCCCCATAAATTTTCTGCAGGTTTTTTTCCCAGACAATTTTTCCATCCCGATTAATACAGGCTAAATCTCCACTTTTAAAGTAGGTGAAAAGATAGTCGTCATCGACAGCCGGAGAAGGGCTACTACCACTTCCTTTCTTGTGCTTACCGGCTCGCTCAGTACCGAAGTCGACATGCCATTTTTCCTTGCTAGTATTTTTATTGAGGCAGACAGCTCGGTTTTTTCCATCGGTTGTTGTTGTCAGAAATAGGTCGTCTCCCCAAATCACGGGAGTGGAGCCACTGACACCAGGAAAGCCGACTTCCCAGAGAATGTTTTTTGAACTATTCCAGGATTCGGGATATCCGCTTCCCTGAGCGACGCCGTTCGAAGTCGGTCCCCGCCAGCCAGGCCAGTTGCCTGCAAGTGCGGTAGAAGCGATGAATAGAGTAAGAGTGGCTGCTGCCATTAAAGTTTTCATGTCATACCTCAGACTGTGTTAATCTTAGTTTGAATATATTTTGAAATTCATTTCATTTGTTGTGGATGGAAATCTTAAAGTGGGAAGAATCTTGATTATAGCATGAGCTGAAATCTGATTTCATTCAGACTCGAAGTATTTTTCAATGATCCAGCGAGGTTGGTGGTGGTCTGGCTTACGCTTTCGGCCTGTTAAATCGATGGTTTCGGGTTTGGGATGATCAGATATGAGCGATTGTTTGTCATCCGTTTTTTGCTGCCAGTTTTTCAGGAGTGCGAGCATTTTCTGAATGCGTTTTTTCTCTCCTGGTTTTTGAGAAAGATCATGCAATTCATGCGGATCATTTTTGAGATCAAATAGCTGGGTTTTATTGATTTGTGGATAGCGAATCAATTTCCAGCGATCATCGCGAACCGCCCGCATTAAGTCTTCGTAAGTTGTAAAGAGAGAATCGCGGACCCGGTTCGTCTTTCCTCTCCAGATGGGAGCTAAGTCAGAACCTTCCACTCCAGCGGGCACTGATGTGTGAGTTAAATCGCATACTGTTGGAAAAATATCGTATAAATAAACAAGTGCCGCGCTGGACTCGTTTTGGGGTATACCCGGTCCCGAAAAAATCAGAGGTGATTTCATGCTGTGTTCGTAAAGATTTTGTTTACCCAGTAGACCATGACTGCCTACTGCGAGTCCGTGATCAGATGAAAAAATGATAATGGTGTTTTTATCAAATCCCTTTTCCTTGACGGTGCTCAAGATGCGACCAATGTGCTTGTCCATATCGGTGATCATGCCATAGTATTCTGCAAGTTGTTCTTGCACGATTTGGGGATTTCGGGGCCACCCCGTCAACGATTCATCTCGCCCCGTCATCCAGCCATTGTTAAAGGGATGCTGCGGCATGAAATTCTTTGGTAGTGGAGGGGGACTTTTTTTATAAGCTTTCATTGCAGAAGCGGGAGGCATCCGAGGATCATGGGGGGCAGTGAAAGCAACGTAGGCATAGAATGGTTCATCTTTGGGATGCTGATTCAGAAAATCGACAGTCGCATCGACAAACAGCTCACTCGAAAATTTGGCACCCATGCGTTTGTTTTCAAACTTGCCTTTTTTCAAGTCCATGGCGGGAACTTTTAAATGGTTGGACATGCCACCGATGAAGGCGGCTGTGCCTGTCGTAAAACTTTTTTGAAATGAATCGCGGTGATTGTGCCATTTACCTGTTCCAAAAGTGGTATAACCCGATTGCTTCAATAATTGTGGTAATGTGATGACCCCTTTGAGATCCATCGGAACACGATAGAGTGAGCGTCCACTGTTAAGCATCGC
>JAJDEK010000268.1 GCA_029259875.1 Planctomycetaceae bacterium | reverse complement strand
ATGTTTATAGTACGATTTCGAGTAACCCACGTTTTCGACTATAAAAGAAATTTTAGAAGAGGAAGAGACAACAGTGCTTAATTTAGAAAGCCTGGAAATCGCTGTTTCTCCTACAGAGAAATTCAGAGAGTACTTGGCTACGAAGGGAATGAGACTGACTCAAGAGCGAGAATTGATCGTGACTGAAGTCTTCTCATCCCACGAACACTTTGACGCAGACCAGTTGGTAGAACGAATGTCTGCCCAAAAAACCGGACGCCGCGTTAGTCGCTCTACAGTTTATCGCACATTAGGTTGGCTGGAAGAATCGGGGTTATTGCGAAAAGTCGCAAGAACTAATGACCGAGATGTGTACGAACACGACTATGGTTATCCACAACACGATCACTTTATCTGCAAAAGTTGTGGGGAATTATTTGAATTTCAGAACGACGGTATCGCAGAAATTCTGGAGAAGCTCGCAGAGCAAATTAATTTCCGCATGAACGAACACCGACTCGAAGTGTATGGAATTTGTGAAGACTGCTCACGTCCCACGCAACGCCGACATAAAAAACTGGATCTGATCTAAATCCGAATGACATTAGGCGTGTTTTTTGAAAATCATTTCTACCATTCAATCTCTTATCAATGGCGTTTGACAGGAATTGCACGGTATATCCGTAATAAGAGCAGCATCACGATCAACGCTCCCAGTGCGATACCGACAATTATTGCTAAGCCCGTTGCATCACCAAATAATTTACGGATGGAAAGTTCTGGCGGCGCACCGGGTATAGTCGCTGGCCATTCCGCCAGCCAGATCCATTTCCAGCCCATTAATACAATCAGAGTCGCTGCACACAAATAGGGTCCGTAAGGGAGATAAGTTTTACCCGTTACGATACGGCTCAGAAAACCAATCAATAACCCACACAACGGAGCCAATGGCAAGATCAGAAGGATTGGTTGCCACCCGACAAAACTGCCGATCATGGCCATCAATGTCACATCACCAAAACCCAATGCTTCCTGACCAAGTAACACAGAAGAGACCAGCCGCAACCCCCAAGTAAGTCCCCCTCCGACCATGAGTCCTGTCAAACTCCAAACCAAACCATGCCAATGCGAGTGCTCTTTAATCCACTCAGGAATATAGGGACCAGACAAACCGGGAATCGCCTGGTTCCAGTCGACCCAGAAATGAATGATCTGCAGGTGTCCCGCGATGGTTGCTCCCAAGACGCCAACGATCATACCAGTCATTGTAATCTGATCGGGAATTAAATATTCTCGAAAATCAATACTCGTTGCCGCTACCAACAGTATCAACAAGACATATTGATAGAGCATTCTCCACTCTAACATAGCAGCCGAAGGAGCTACGGAGGGTATTTCCAGACTACGTTGCTGCACGACCATAAAATAATAGATCGCAAATAATCCGCCGGTTGCCACTTCCAGGAGAATTTCTGAACGAGGGAAAGGAGTAGCACAATTACGGCAGCGGTTCTGTAATGGAATCCAGCGAACGATGGGAATCAGTTTCCAACGGGAAATGCGTGCGCCGCACTCTTTACAGCGAGATAATGGTTGCATTTCTGAATTCAGAGACATCCGGCGAACCCAGAAGTTTACACCGAACCCTACCACGGCTCCCAATAAAAATAATATCCCTGTCATGATCAATGGTAATTGATCCTGCGGCACATTACTAACCAATTGTTCCGAGATGAATTGAGCCATATCTTAAACAAACCTGAACAAAACCTGCTACGACATAGGTGATTTTACAGCAAGGCTTTGTTAGACTGTGCGTTAACTGATTTGATCGTAAGATTATGTTAGACGTGGATATGGTGAAGTCTGATGAGTCTAACCGCAATTGCGGTTGAGTGAAAAAATGAAATTAGATGAAACTGGATTGAAACAGAGTCATCTCAAAACGTTTTTTTCACAAACAGATCGTTCGATCAATTCAGAGAACCAAAGCGCTCGCTCACTGCTTTGAAAATCCATTTGCGCTCAGAAAGGCCCCTGTAATGAGGAGAGTCTACAGACACGTTACGTACTGTACTATTTTATTAACCTGCCTATCTATGTTGGGTACCGGAGTCTGCTTTGCAGACGAAGCATCGCCTTCCCACCCGCTAGGGTCTGGTGCAGAAGCACCTGCTCAAGAAGCCGCCACTGTTGATTTCGATAGTGCTGATATAGCTTGGATGATGGTTGCTTCAGCTTTGGTATTGATGATGACGGCTCCTGGTCTCGCTCTTTTTTATGGCGGCTTGGTTCGTAAAAAGAATATCCTGGGAGTCATGATGCAGTGTGTGTTCCTGATGGGACTCATGTCTGTCATCTGGGCAATTTGGGGATATAGCTTTGCCTTTGGCTCCGATATTCTGGGGGGCTTCATGGGGGGCTTTGACCATATTCTACTCAAAGGTGTTATCCCTACCTGGGAGAATGGAGCCGTTGTGATTCCAGCCAATGGGTCTGTTCCTAAATCACTCTTCATGGTCTTTCAAATGATGTTTTTCATCATTACGCCTGCTTTGATCTGTGGTGCGTTTGCTGAACGAATGAAATTCAGTTCAATGGTCGTCTTCTCAATTCTTTGGGGCACTTTTGTGTATTGCCCGATCGCTCACTGGGTCTGGTCCGATACAGGCTGGTTGTGTGAATGGAACGAGAATGCTCTCTATCCCGCCTACGATTTTGCAGGTGGAACCGTTGTGCATATCAGCTCTGGATTCTCTGCATTGGTCTGTGCCATTCTGCTGGGAAAACGCCTGGGATATGGACAGGAACCAATGCCTCCACATAATTTGACATATACTTTCATCGGTGCCACGATGCTATGGGTCGGTTGGTTCGGCTTCAATGCAGGTAGTGCTGTAGGT
>JAJDEK010000267.1 GCA_029259875.1 Planctomycetaceae bacterium | reverse complement strand
TTAATAATATAGACCTCCCAAATAACACACACCCGCTGCCCCACCTGGCGCGCGAGCCCACCCGGTAGTTTGTATCAGCTAACGCAAATAACAAAAACGACTGGTTATCCCGGATGATTGAGCTGATTCAACAGCGGACGCCTGAGCTACTGGAAGCGAATGAAAAGGACTTGCAGCAGGCTCCCGAATACGGTTTGACGGAAGCGTCTATTGATCGACTTAGATTGACGGACACACGATTGCAGGGCATCGTCACCGCACTCGAAGAAATTATCGCGTTGCCTAATCCGATTGGTGAAATCATTGGGAGTAATATGCGTCCCAATGGATTGTTGGTCACTCAGGTACGCGTTCCGTTGGGGGTCGTATTCTTTATTTACGAATCAAGACCCAATGTGACGATCGATGCGGCAGCCTTATGCGTCAAAAGTGGAAATGCTGTTATTCTCAGAGGGGGAAAAGAAGCATTTCACAGTAACATGGCCTTGTATGGATTACTGCAACAGGGACTTAAAGATGTGGGGCTTCCCGAACAGTCAGTTCAGTTAGTCGAGACAACAGACCGCGAGGCTGTCGGGCATTTTCTGAAGCTGGGAAATTTGATTGATGTTACGATTCCCCGTGGTGGTAAGGGATTGATTGAACGAGTCGCCAAAGATGCGACAATGCCTGTGATCAAACACTTTGATGGGGTTTGTCACGTTTACCTTGATCAGTCTGCAGACCCGGAGCTGGCGGTGTCGATTACTGTAAACAGTAAGTGTCAACGCCCGGGGGTCTGTAATGCGGCTGAAAGCTTATTGGTTCACGCTGATATCGCGGAGACGATATTACCGATGGTGACAGGTGCTTTAGTGGAGCAAGGGGTCGAACTCAGGTGTTGTCCCCGCTCGATGGAATTGATTAGTGGCGGTCAATTGGCGACTGACGCTGATTATGCAACAGAATACGGTGCGAAGATCATGTCTGTCAAAATTGTTGATACTATGGATGCGGCAATTCAGCATATACATCAATACGGTTCAGGGCATACCGAATCGATTGTGACAACAAACTTGGCTGCTGCAGAGAAGTTTACTACTGAAGTTGATTCCGCTGCTGTCATTGTGAATGCCAGCACGCGGTTCAACGATGGGGGCGAGTTTGGTTTAGGGGCTGAAATTGGAATTAGCACAGATAAATTTCATGCACGTGGCCCTTGTGGCTTAAATGAATTGACTAGTTATAAATACGTTGCCCACGGAGCAGGGCAGATCAGAGAATAGAAAGCATTGGATCTTTCAATATTCAATTGTGGAGATCTACTTTTGCTGATTTGCAATATCAGAAGAAGGTTCTCAAGGGAGGCCAGGGATGGCAGATGTACTAAGTCAAAATGAAGTCGAGTCGTTATTATCTGCTTTGGATCCCACGGCAAGTACTGGTGGAGGTTCAAGCCGTCCTGCAACGCGCAATGCAGACTTCAATTCCCAAATCAGTATCTATGATTTCAAACGTCCGGAACGTGTCAGTAAAGAACAGATGCGGGCTTTTCGTGCGCTACATGAAAGTTTTAGCCGTGAATTTGGAGCCGCACTGAGTGGGATGCTGAGATCAATTATCGAAGTCAAATTGATCAGTGTTGACCAGTTGACTTACAGTGAATTCGTTTTCAGTCTTGAAAATCCGACCTGTTTCAATCTTCTCGAGTCAGAAACTCTTGAGGGACATATCATCTTGGATATCAGTCCTTCGATTATTTTCCCGATCATCGACCGTCTCTTGGGCGGAAATGGTAATTCTCAAGGATCCTATCCCAATCGTCCGTTGACTGAAATTGAGATACGTCTCGTGTCACGCATCACTGGATTAGCCATTGAAGGGATCGAGTCTGCCTGGAGTAACTTGTGTGATTGGAAACTAAAAGTTTCTCAGGTAGAAAGTAATCCACAACTGGTCCAGATTGTGCCTCCTAACGAAGTGATTGTGTTGATTTCTTTTGAAGTCACAATGGGAGAAACACGTGGCATTATCAATCTTTGTATACCGTTTAATACCATTGAACCACTCTCCAATAAGCTGACATCAGATACCTGGTCTGCCTATAAGAAGAAATCTCCTGACTTACGACAGCAGTTGAGCTTGGAAACCAGTGTGACGCAATCGAAGATTCACATGAAGGTGGATCTCGATAATAGCAAATTGACTACGGGCGAAGTCTTGAACTTGGCTGTAGGTGATGTGATTATGTGTAACAAGGGGAGTGCACAATCTTTGACTGTTGAATTGGAAGGTACCCCGGTTTTTACTGCGCATCCTGGAGTTTATAAAGGCCATAAAGCGATCAGTATCAAAAAAATGTTGGCCATTCCCAAGAATATCATTGAAGACAAAGTCAAAAGAGCGGGTGGATCACCACTTGAAGAAAGCCAGACAAACTAGCTCTCTACTGTTGTTTTTTTTGTACCATTCTTTTGTTCATGTTGTGCGAGTTGGTAGCCGTTCGTATTTCTTGAGCGCTGCCTGTTGGAATTTAAAAAGTGGATGAATTCGTGTTCTGAGATTCAAAAATAGGGTTTTAAGCGGATTTAAATCTTTTTCTCTGAAGTAACCCGGTTTTTCGCTCCGTTTCGGTAGAAAAAACAGAGCCTGGCTGATTATACTGCCCGATCAACTTTCAATAGAACAACAGGTTGAACTGTTAATTTGAATAGAGGTTCTCTTGTGATTGGGGCGTGACTCACAATCTGAATCAAGAGAACGCTTTTATTGTACTTAAGGTTTACGATCTGAATCTCAGTTTTCACTGAGGGGGATAGCTTGCTGTCTCTGAATCGTTTACGAAGATTGAAAAAATAATGCCTAAGCAAAAGACACACAAAGGAATCAAGAAGCGGTTTAAGGTTACTGCTTCTGGTAAAGCCAAGCACAGAAAAGCGTTTCGCGGTCATATTT
This sequence comes from Planctomycetaceae bacterium, assembly GCA_029259875.1. Classification (GTDB taxonomy): domain Bacteria; phylum Planctomycetota; class Planctomycetia; order Planctomycetales; family Planctomycetaceae; genus Gimesia. The sequence goes on along the minus strand of JAJDEK010000267.1, from coordinate 2,665 downwards.
TAAGCAAAAAAAGTCCCAAGCGAAAAATTAGACTTCGTGGTGACGGAGTTGTGACCGGTGCTGAAGCAAAGACCATTCTGAACGCACTGCGTCCCAGTTCATAATCTTGCTTACGCCCTTGAGTGTGGCAATCGATCCTTACAGAATCAAAGTATTTAACTTCTCGGTTGGAAAGTAATAATGAGAGTTCGAAAAGGTGCAGCTCGACGCAGAGCAAAAAAGCGTCTGTTTAAAGAAGCAAGCGGTAATTTTGGCGGTCGTGGTAGCTTATTGCGGACCGTAAAAGAAACGGTAATTCGATCTCGCGTTTATGCGTATCGAGACCGTCGAGTCCGTAAGCGTGAGTTTCGGGCTCTGTGGATTACTCGAATTACTGCAGCCTGTCGCGAGCGTGGTACAAATTACTCACAGTTCATCAATGGGCTCACAAAGGCAGGGATTACTCTGAATCGTAAGTCTCTCAGCGAGCTTGCCATTTCTCAGCCTCAAGTATTTGACGAAATCGTGAAAGCCGCTCAGGCCGCATTAGCAGCCTGAAACAGTCTATCGTCATCCACGGTTTGATATAATTTACGCGCTGCAATATGAACTTCCTATTCATGGTTCATATTGCAGCGCGTAAGTTTTTTTATGGATTCTAACAAGACCCTGTATTACAACAGTGGACTCACCAGACGTAGTGTATTTTCCAAAAACCGTTCTTTAAACGATCTGGTTTTCCATTGTTCTGAGTCCAACCGTCTTGCATCATCGATATATGTTTGCTGTAGAGAACGTAATTCCTTCGCGAATTCTGGCTCGTAGACAAAGAGTGACACTTCATAATTCAGCCACAGGCTACGCATGTCAAGATTCGCTGTGCCGAACATCGAAATGGCACCATCGGCCATGACTGATTTGGTATGGAGTAGTCCTCCCTGGTAGAGGTAGATTTCCACCCCCACTCTTAATAGTTCATCGAAGTAAGAACGGCTGGCGTAGCGTGTGAGGAATGAGTCCACCTTTTCTGGGACGATTAACAATACCTTGACTCCACGTCCCGCCGCGCCAAGGATTGCCCTGAGTAACGACTCGTCAGGTACTAAGTAAGGTGTGGTAAGCACCAGCTCATCTTGAGCCGCATTAATCAGGGCGAGTAACATTTGCAGCAGTCCATCACCGCTTTCTCCTGGACCAGAGGGAACGACCTGGACGTCTGCCGGACCATCAGGTTCCACAAAGTGAAGACCTGCATCTTCAGCAATCTCATTGATCGACTCACCCGTTTCGAGCATCCAGTCACCAATCATAACGGCACACATCGGGATTACCACGGTGCCCTTGAGTCGGACCATTGCATCGACCCATTGGCCAACTCCCGCTCCCTGTTTAAAGAAACGTGGATCTACGAGGTTTGCACTACCCGTCCATGCCACCTCACCATCAATGACGATGATTTTACGGTGCACACGCAGATCAGTGCGTCCGACAAATGTGCGGAAGATACCAACTGGCAGCGCTGGTAACAGTTTGACACCAGCGTCTCGAAGCTGTTGAGGTTGTTTGCCTTTCCACCAGGGACGAGCACCGAGTGCGTCAATGAGTAAACGACAGGAAACTCCTCGCTGGGCAGCACGAATGACGGCCTCCATCACCTGGTCGGCCAGACCGCCTTCGTTCCAGATGTAAAATTCCATCAGCACACTTTTCTGTGCAGCTTCCACATCCTGAGTAATCTTTTTCAGCATTTCTTGTGTGTCGGAAATCAGTTGTAAGTCACTCCCGCAGACAGTGCGACTACCCATTATGGTTTCGCCGAGTTTGTCCATGCCGCGTGCTGTGGGAGCATGGCGTGACCAGTTGACGTCAGTGGCGCCTTTTTGAATGGCGATATCTGCAATTGTTTGATAGTCAGTACGCAGCCTTTCAATAGCGCGCGTACGACCGCGGCCAATCCGATGCTCACCAATCAGCAAATAGATGAGAACACCTCCCAAAGGCACCGCTGTAATGAGCACTAGCCACGCCAATGCGACACCAGTTGCAGGCCGTTTCATGATTACGCGAATCGAGACCGCTATCACTAGCAGAGGATGTAGAATTAATATGATATTTGAAGGATGCAATAACAGGTAATGAAACATGTAATGATCTCGCCGTTCAAAGTCCGGTGTTGGCATTAATGATTAGTTCAAGGAACCTTCTGACGTCCTTATTCTCTCAACTCAAAAATAAGTATAGCGATTCGTATTTGATTTGCGCGTTTCTGACGGCAGAAAGAGGAATTCATCAGTCGATTTTGTGATGATAAAGAACGCAAGATCATGCGCATCTTTTTGAAGAATTCTTACAACTGCCTTAGTTGTTTAGTATAATTAAGAGGTTTTGGGAATGCTTCGAAACGAAATCACCAAAGCGATAGCAGCTTTGAAATGAAACTTTGGCAGAGTGTTCGATTTACTGTACTACTAAGAGATGGTTCAAATGACGTTTTCAAAATGGTCTGTCATGACTGCTATTGCTAGTATGATCGCAGTGGTGATATGTGGCCAATATTTTTTATCGGGTCAAAACGATTCATCGAGTAATATTGTTAAACCACACGAAGATCAACAGGTGAAAAAAACGAATCTAGTACATCCCATTTTACCTTCGCCATCTCCTCAGGGGTATCTAGGTAGTCAGG
>JAJDEK010000266.1 GCA_029259875.1 Planctomycetaceae bacterium | reverse complement strand
TCACCCCCGGGTTGTGTGTGACCCAGTCCGGGTAAGGTAATAAGAGGAGATGTGTTAGTTGGTTTTTGTTCTGCTAGTTGCTCCATACTACTGACCATCCTCCGTGTGCGGAGAATGTTCCTGACCATACCCGGGTCAACGCCTTTGAAGCTACTCAAGTATTGATTACGCTCCTGAGGAGAAGCATCTTTTAATTCCTCGTTGATGTAAGCTAAGAGTTCGGCATCATGAGTGGCCACTTTTTTCGGCTTAGCCTCAGATGTGATATCTTGAAGTACTCCCTCTTGAGCATTCTTTATTTTAGAATCACTTTTAGACGAATCTTCGATGGCTGCTACTTCTGATTTTGTGTCAGAAGGTTTCGTTTTTGAGGCAGACGATTTTCCCCACTTCCAAGGCGCAGTAGGAGCTTTCCAGGCCATCGTTTGCTTGCCTGGTGATGAAGCGCATCCACTCATCAATGATAAAATGAGAACAGCAGGGAGAACCTTACTGAGCTGAAATTGTTTCATTACGTTGCCCGGATCATTGGGGTAAGGGGCTTAATTATTAGAAAAAATTAAGAACGTGATCGTGATTGAAATTGAAAGTGGGGATGAGTGAATCAGCTTGAAACTGGTCCACGCATAAGAACTTGATGTGATAGGAGAATGGTTTTTATGAAAAATCTCAAATTGAAGCAAGATCGATTCAAGATCTTGGCTCTGAAAACCGGGAGAAGGGCTGAATTGTGATGATTTGTTAGCTTTATGCGGCGCAAAATAAATTATGCATATGACGTAAGTGTTCTTTAACAATATGTTTATGAACAAAGTTGTGGCTAGGCTATTTCTTGTTTTCTTTTTTTACATGCACTTTGAAAAAGTTTCCTCCTTTTAACTTCATATCATCAGTCCCCCAGGCAATGGTTTTATCTTGTTTTGAGAGGAGCGGAATATGTTTTGAACAGTGAATATAGGCCTCTTCAACTTCTACAACGACCCAACGCTCTGGTTTTTTACCATCTTCAGTTGAGATGTCATCTTTGATTATTTGCGGTGTGTCGTTTGACTCCAGGAACTCAACATTCTCAGCAATCCGTGCTTTACCATTAATATGCAGGCCAATTGTTGCTTTGAAGAAATCGAGAAACATCAAGCCGACATGTGGATTTTCTGAAATATTCCCGAGCGAAGCTAATACCCCATTCCCACGGTATTCAGGATAGGCAAGTGTTTTCTCGTTCAGAATTCGGACAAAACCGGGAAGGCCGGCGCGAAATGAACTATCGCATTCTCCTTTGGAATCGGAGGTTGCGATAAACAAAAGTTCCTGTGCTCGAATATATTCTTGCATCTCAGAGTTCAGATAGTCGATCATCTGCCGAGCATAAAAATTTTTGGCTCGTTTTTGCGTTCCGTAACGCTCTTGGAGTTTCCATTCACCTTCAGAGCCGAAACAGGGTTTCTGATCTTCCATTAAGTAATCCAAATTTTCCTGGTTTGATGGAGAAATGCGAGCGCTGCAGAGTCTTCTTTATGGTAATTTCCAATTACTGTCAAATAGATCTGCCCAGACAGTTTTGTTTTCGAATGTTCCCGCTGAATTTTTCTTAAACTGAATAATGGCAATGTCTCCCAATTTGGGGAAGAGCCACGAATTAGAAGCACGAAAATCTTTTTCATGCATCGTGTGTCCGGAGTTAATGACAACATAACGATTCTGATTTAGCGGATTGGGATAGATCAGGACAACCCCATGATTTTGTGTGTCATAGCTTTTCCCATTTACAGTAATTTGATCTTTGGTCCATTGAATGGGGAGATCTTCAATGACTTTCGCAATCAAGGCATTGGAACCTGGATCTCCAAACAGAATCAAATTTTTGTTGGCGATAGTTTGGTCATCGACTTCTTGGTCATTGATGATGGGCACTTTGGCTCTCAACCATTTATCAAATTCTTTTTCAAATAGAGTCAGTACAGAGCCAGACCATTCATTGAGTTCTGTGTTCCATGGTTTTCCCGTTCCTTTGACACAGACAAAAGGAAGCGTAAAAGCATCATCAATTGGTCCTTGCAGATTGTGGCGTTTTCTCTGGTTTGGATTTTCGATGAATGTTTTGGAATCTTCATATTTAAGCACGTCCCAGCCACCATTACTTTTCACATAATAGACTTGCGGCAGCAGGCCATCTGCCGCAGATTCGAGAGGCAGCAGCGTACCATCGAGTTCGACTTTGTAAGCGATATCTCGGGCAATCGAGAGAGCAGCCACATTTTCGGTCGTTAATTCCAGATTACCCGATTTTTGATCAACACCACCTTCCACTATAGTGGGTTCATACATCTCATCGAGTTCTTCAATTGTCAGCCATTCGCATTGATTGAATTTAGGAGTGTATGTAATAAAACGAATTTGTTTTTTCCCCGGCCAGGCAGGGCGACCTTGCTCGGAATGTTTCAATAAATCACTCAAATAATCCTGATAAGCGGGCATACGTGCCTGATGGGCCGCTTCAGGACTGATATAAATCGGAATCTTGATATTTTGCTCTTTTGCTTTTTCAATCATTCTCGTACTTGAAACCAATTGTTTGTCTTTTCCTCCACCATAGGTAACAACGGGGACATTGGCAGCATTCAGAGCATAATCAATCGAATCATAGATCCGCAAAGTTTTGTGTTGGTAGTGTGGAAGTTGATCCTTGTAGTTTTGGTACTGATAGAAGTCGACAAACCCGGCACCGGGACCAACTCCACACCAGAGAGAAGGGTAATGCAAACCCAGATGCCAGGCACCGGCACCTCCCATTGAAAAACCGCGAATTGTAATGCGCTTCTTATCGATTTGGTGGCGTTTCTTTACATCAGCTATGGCTTCATGCACGTCAGCTTCGCCGCTCCAACGCCAGCCATTGTTGATGCGACCAAAAGGTGCAAGGTGAACCCAGTCGTGCCCTTCACGGGGAGGCCGACCACTGCGAGTCATGAAAGAAATTTCATTGAGTCTACTACCGCGGCCATGCAAATCCACATGCAGTGGCCAACGATGACGAGACTTAGATTTGAAGTCTTTAGGGAATGTTAATGCATAAGGTTGGACGGAATCATCAATTTTTGAGTAATAGCCAAAGATGACGGTTCCCGTTTGCTGCATCCATTCCGGTTTGCCTGCCTTAAGTTGCTGAGCTCGTTTTAATCCTGTTTCGAGGACTTTAGATGTATCTTTCACATATTGAGGTTTGTAAAACTCATTATGTCTTAAGATCCATTCTGCTGCCTTGGCATAGACTTCAACATCAGCCAAAAGTGACCGCTTGATGTCTTTATTTTGTTTTAACTGCTTGATTTGCTGCTGAAGTTCTTTTAGTTGATTTTCCAACTTTGAGCGGTCTTGAGGAGAGGGCTCTTGTGCTCTCAGTTCTGAGATACTGGAAAGAATCAATGCTGACAAAACTAGCGTGATGAAGAGGGAGAGACTAATGAGACGATTCATGGCGGAACCTTGATAATGATGAATATAAGTTTCTATCCGAATCAAAACGGTAATTTACCGCTTCAATAACATTATCACGGATGGAAAGGCCAGGCAAGAGGTACGATGATCACGGTCAGGATCCAGACGATCAAAGTCAGTGGTCCTCCAATACGGAGGTAGTCACCATACTTATATCCACCAGGGCCGAAGACCATCAGGTTGGTTTGATAGCCGATGGGTGTAGCAAAACAAGCCGCTGAAGAAATCATGACTGTAATCACGAATGGCATGATATCGACTTTTAACGAGTAGGCAGCAGCGATGGCGATCGGGAAAATCAGAGTGGCTGTGGCTTTAGCGGTAATCAAGTTGGTAAAGACCAGGGTCGTAAACGACAGGATCGCAAGCATGATGAGTGGGCTGTTACCAGCTACTCCGGCAAAAGCGGATGCAATGGCATCGTCGGCTCCTGAAGAATCCATCGCATTGCCGATTCCCAGACCGGCTGCGATTGTAATCAGCACGCCCCAGTCAATAGAGCGTTTGGCTTCGGTGGCACTACAGCAACGCGTTGCGGTCATCAGAGCAGCTGCCACCATCGCAGCGACCATCATTTTTACATTGCCGACCGCGACCATCAATATCATCGCCAATAAGATGGAACGCGCGATCCAGGCTCGTTCATGGCGTGGGGGTGTCGAATCTTCTACTTGACTGACCAGAAAAAATTCGCGCGAATTTCTTTGCTGATCAATAAACGAGGGATGCGCTTCGATCAGCAGAGTATCGCCGCGCTGAAGTTCGATGTCCCCAATTTTCTTATTGATTCGCTGACCATTGCGGGCAACTGCAATCACGGCGGCATTATAGTTTGAGCGGAATTTTGCCGTGCGAATTGACATGTTGATGAATCGAAAACTATCAGAAACGACGGCTTCGATCAGGCAGCGATCAGAGCGGGGGCCGGAAAGTTTAAAGAGTTGGTCGGTGGCAGGTTTGAGTCCAGGGATTTTTTGCAGATCAATGACAGATTCCACAACACCAACAAAAACAAGCTGATCATTGGCAGCCAATCTTTCATTGGAGGAAACAGCGGCGATGACATCACCATGACGATCGATTTCCATCAGATACATGCCGGGCAGATGCCGCAAGCCAGCCTGTTCAATCGTTTTGCCAATGAGCGGGCAACCAGGTTCTACAACCATCTCAACAGTATATTCCCGCGGATCATCCATCGGGGTAATCGCCGGTTTTCTTTCTGGGAGCAACCAACGTGAAAAGATCAATAAATAGATCAGGCCGACAATCATGATAGGAAATCCGACCTTGGCAATCTCAAACATGGATAATCCGGAATGATTGTTTTGGCCTTGTAACAATCCGTCTACGACCAGTGTGGTGCTAGTACCAACCAGAGTACACAAGCCACCAAGAATGGCAGAATAACTCAAGGGCAGCATCAAATGAGAAACGGAAATCCGCATCTTCTTGGCCCAATCGGAAATGATGGGCATCATCATGGCGACCACGGGAGTATTATTAAGGAACGCACTTAATACAGCCGAGGGAAGCATTACCCGCGATTGGGCACCGGTGAGTGATTTAGGACGACCGAGTAACTGCTGCCCGGCGAAGGCAAATCCTCCTGTTTGTCGGATCCCCTCACTGACAACAAACAGAAACGCAACAGCGATTAATCCTTCATTGGCGAATCCGGCAACTGCTGCCTTGGCGGGAACCACACCGGTTATGACCAGTATGGTGAGTCCTCCCATTAGAATCGTGTCAGCACCGGCACGTAGAAACGTTAGAGAGCCAATGACTCCTATCAATACCAGAAACGTTACTAGAATTTGCCAGTCCATGTCGGTCAAAAATTCATAAGCTAAACAGAAATCAGTACGAAGGTGAGGTTATCGTTTGAACGTCCTATTACTGGTTGATTGCGAGTTCGTCCAGAATTCCAATCAAAGGTGGGTGCAAAGGCCCGTTAGTCACTATGACACCTTGATTGTTGATTAGTTCATAACCTTGGTTAAATTCCAGAGGTTTTCCGTGGATATCCGTTACTTTACCGCCTGCTTCTTCAACTACTAGGACTCCTGCGGCATGGTCCCAGATTTTTTCCCGGTAACCAACGCGTGTGGGTAGCCTCATATAAATATCTGCTTCCCCTTGTGCGACAACAGCATATTTGGCCTGACTATCGAGCCGCCGGGGTTCTTTTTCTATTCCCAGCTTGTTTGCTATTTGTTGTGAATGGCTGTGAGAACTGTGGCCGGATTCTACAGATTCACAAAATCGTGATTGCGAAAAGTCAGAGGTTTTTGTGACGTGAATCGGAATTGCTGCCTGCTCTCGATCGAGTGCTATTGCGAAAGCGCCCTCCCCAGCGACCGCATAATAAAGCGTTCCCTTAATCGATTCATCAGTTGGGAATGGCAAGTTGGGGCAGCCTAGCACGCCGACCACAATTTTTCCGTCAACAATTAATGAAAGCGAAACCGCATATTGTTCTTTGCGCAAAAACCCTTTAGTTCCATCAATGGGGTCGAGAGTCCAGAATCGGTGGCTATATTCTTTAGCGCCCCCTTGATCGATCCAGTGGCACGCATTTTCGGGAGTCGTTTCTGAAATACCGGCTGAATGGAGTTCCGCAACAATTTTTTCTAGAAACTCACGATTTTCTGCCTGCTGCAACTCAGCAGCGTCTTCTTCACCAATAATAGGATCTTCCGGAAATGCGTTGGTGAGAGCTCGGCAGATGACCGCCTGGCTACTGTAATCCGCAATCGTCACAGGGCTCTTGTCTTTTTTTTCCAGGACTTCATCTGAAATCGCTGCTTGTACCGCGTGGCAAATCAGAGAAGCCTGCTTTACTGCTGAGAGAGCGACCTCTTATTCCCGTTGAAATGATGTTGTCATAATTCTGTGTCGTTATGTGAGCGGTGTTGCATCAGTTTTAAGGATCTCTGGATGATTCGAAACATTTTCTTTCCACCATCATATCAATTCATGATTGAGACAATTCCAGACCGTTACAACAGGCTCTTTATAAAGCCAGGTCATAGGGGAAGTGTTACAGGTTTGTTTTTTTCACAACTTTGTGCGACCGCTTCCGTAAATTCCATGTATTGCACTCCCGTGGAGAAGTCAGTGAGGTGGATGATTTCTTCCCCTCGAATTGCTCCAATAAACTCTTCTTCCACTCGCCAGCATCCCTGTTCTTCTTTAGGGATTTCGATTTCTTTCAGTTGCTCTTCACCCATATGCCCGACAAACATTTTTTCTTCCGGAGTGAATTGAACTTTAATCGTTCCGTAGCTTCCATATAAATGTATCTGTAGTCCAGGGCCAAACAGAACGGAACCACTTAAGTGGTAAATCGCATTGGCACCTCCCTCTAGTCTCGTTACGATTTGCAGACTTTCGGGGAGCGTTACATCAACTAAACCT
>JAJDEK010000265.1 GCA_029259875.1 Planctomycetaceae bacterium | reverse complement strand
CTGCCGCAAGTCATCAACGGGGATCAGGGGGAGCAAAGCAGTATAATTATGGAGTGCTTTGGCAGACAATTCAAAACCAGGCAAAATCGCTCCCCCGACAAAACTTCCTTTCGGAGAGACGACATCAATGGTCGTGGCGGTTCCGGTGTCGATAATGATCGCACCCTGTGCTGAATCACGAAGTTGATTCGCAGCAACCGCATTAAGTAAGCGGTCGATACCCACTTTTCGTGGTTCCTCAACGCAGATTTCAAGCGGAAAATCCGCTGTATTGAGAACCTCAACAGGGGGCGGCAGTACCCCTAGTGGCCAATTTTGTATCACCCGTTCGATTCCCCCAGGGTTAGAACCGGCGACTACTGTCTGACAAGTTTCATTTTGTTGTTCATCAAACCAGCCTTGGATCTCTTCCCAGGGGAGAGACCCTTCAATCAATGTCGAGCAGGCATTCACAACGAGCGGAAGTCGATGAGACTCACCTGCGGTGAACTCTGTTTTAAGTAAGACAAATTTGATTCGGCTGTTACCGACATCAATGGCCAATTGTTGAAGTGGTTGTGACATGCATGACTCTACTAAGCGATGAGTGCTGGACTTGTTACCAGTTTTTAAAACAGAGTACGGTCATTGTGACTTTCATTGTCGTCTTTGTCATTCTTTTTTGCACTACTTTTTCGTCGTCCTATTTTTGAAGGCCCCTTGGTATCGATTGATGCTGTCGCATCGAAATCTTCCAAAACAGGGTTGCCATCTTCGTCAACGCGAGTAAGAATTTCGATTTTTTGCTCAGCAGATTCGAGAGACTGATAGCAGGATCGTAATAATTTCACACCCCGTTCAAAATTTTCCATTGACTCCTCAAGTCCGGCAGTTCCTTCTTCCAAGGTACTAACAATTTCTTGCAGTTCTGCTAACGACTCTTCAAACAGAGGTGCTTCCGAATTTGAATTTGCTGCTTTTTTCTTTGCCATGTGATTAGATCTTTATGATTAGATTTTCTATTTAACGAAAAATACTCTTCGTTCTGTCCGTGCTTCTGACTTATGTTTCTTCAACAATCTGTTGAATCTGGCTGGTAATCGTTCCATCAGAGACATGTGTTTGTAGTGTGTCGCCAATACTCAGTTGTTTGATTGATTTGAGGATGTCCGTTTCTGTTGTTTGGCCCTTTGTCTCAACGCGCGTGATACTATAGCCACGGCTCAATACTTTCAACGGACTCAAGGCATCCAGTGCAGATGAAAGTCGTTTCGTTTCCGATTGAAATCGAGATACTAACTCGCGCGTGCTTCGCGTCAGTCTGCGATCCAGTTCGTCGAGTTGTGAAACGCGGTTGTGTACCATATCCAGTGGACGTGTTAGGGCAGGGCGGGCAGCCAGTGCATCAAGTTGTAAGCGGACTTGTTGAGCGCGTTGTTTTAAATTCGTCGTTAATTGATCTCTCCAGTGTGTCAGTGTCGCTAATATGTCGGACTGTAGTGGAACAGCAAGTTCAGCCGCTTCGCTGGGAGTTAAAGCCCGCCGATCTGCGACAAGATCAGCAATACTAATATCGATTTCGTGTCCAACGGCACTAATGACAGGAATCGGACACTCAAAGATGGCACGGGCCACGACTTCTTCATTGAATGCCCAGAGATCTTCGAGGCTGCCGCCGCCACGTCCAGTGATAATGGTGTCGACGTTTGGAATCTGTGAAGCGACTTCGATGCCAGCCGCGATTTGTTCTGCAGCGCCCTCGCCCTGCACAGCGACAGGCACAATCACGAGATCGACGGCTTTCCAGCGTCTGGTGATGACTTGCAGCATATCGCGGACGGCAGCACTAGTGGGACTGGTGACTAACGCGATCTTGCGTGGGAAAAAGGGAATCGGCTGTTTGTATTCGGGGTTGAATAAGCCTTCCGCAGCCAGTTTTTCCTGCATTTGACGAAATGCCAATTCGAGTGCACCCACTCCTTGCGGAACTAATTGTTCGATATTGAGTTGGTAGGTACCCCGTGCCTGATAAACTTCGAGCGGGCCGGCAGCGACAACTTCCATTCCGTCCTCAATTTGGAATTTCAGTCGGGATGCGGTGCGTTTCCAGATCACTGCCCTCAGTTGGGCGGCATCATCTTTTAAAGTCAGATAGATATGTCCGGAACTGGCAATGGTACAATTCGAAATCTCACCGATCACCCACGCTTGTGGAAAATTGGCTTCGACCAGATTTTTAACCTGCCGAGTGGTTTCAGTAACAGTTAATATTTCGGGGTCCAATAATGACATCTGATTGCTTTGAATTGATAATTGAAGTTTGTAATTAAGCGAGTATCGATTGCAAAAAGGTTATGGCGCGATGGCAATCTTCGCGTGGCTGATCGCCTTGTGTGCGATCAATGGCAAGCCACCCTTGATATCCGGTTTCTGAAATCAAAGGCAGGAATTGATCCCAGGCGACCATACCTTGCCCCAGTGGAACTTCAGCACCTTCTCGGTCCATTTCCCGAATCGCATCTCTAATGCGATATGACCTGATCCAGTTATGAAGCTCTCGCACAGAAGTTTCCGGATTTTGGTTATTGAAAATCATCTCTGCCGTATCAAATTCGACACCGACGAATCCCGTGTGTACTGATGAAATTAAGTCTTGGATCACTGTAGGCGAATTTTTTTCGCAGGCTATACAAAGATCTGTACCAATGTGTGAGGCGAATTTTCCTAAATCATTCAAAACTTCGCTTACGAGTTGGAAATTTCCCCCTTCGCCTGTTTGAATCGCACCGGGATGAATAATTAAAAACGGAACTTTTAATCGCCAGGCAAATTCCAACGCAGATTTAATCGCTGAAATTCTTTGATCAAGGAACTCCGGTTCTGTTAATGAGCGCTGGGCAGGTAGCCGTAATGATGCGATCGAGAGGTTGAATTCTTCCAGAAGTTTGCGGAAATGGCGATCACCAGAAGCCCCAAACGAAGAGGCTGTGATCTCATTCTGAACATCAAGCTGCACCCCTCGTGCTCCGATTTGGGCTGCTGTTTTGATCGCTTGTTTGATTGGCATACCAAAGCAGCGGGTAGCGACTGCGAGTTTAAGTCGTGACATACTTTTCCTTATAGGGTAATTCTGCTAGACATTTTAACAGAGTGAAATAATCGCGGCAATTAGATCAACCGGCAAATTTTATCTAACCGACTGCTAAAAAAGAATGATATCCCGGCGTTAACAAGAAAGGATTGAAAAATCAGTGTTTCCCTGCTGGTTCCAGATTGAGATTCGATCAAAAAATGGACGATTCTAAAAGTACGGAACTGTCATTCTTAGGAAACCTCCATGATACTGTCATCACTTCTAACCTGCTACCTTGCGTTACTAACCGGTTTACCTATTGAAGGTGACTTGTTGGATGATACGATGCCAATCGTAACTTATTCGTTCGAAACGAAACAAGACCGGGACTTTGATGACAATCCGGATGACTGGTCTCGCCGCAAAGGTCCTGGTTATCCGCAATACATTGATATCGCCATCGATCGAAATATGGGACACTCGGGAGATCAAAGCCTGCATATTGCAGTGAATGGAGGGCATGCCACGATTTACTCCCCTCCAGTAAAAATTGATGCTGATCACGGTTATTTGTTCCGTGGATTCATCAAAACACAGCGTTTAAAAAATGACGCAGCTTTGGTTTCCGTTTCTTTCCTTGATCATAAACGTCAGCGTGTTCAAGAATTTTTGAGTCGACCGGTTACTGGAACTCATCAAGATTGGGCCGAAGTCACGATTGGTCCCATGACGCCCACATCCAATGTTCGGTTTATTGTGATTGGTTGTCATGTGGCTCATAACAAACAGAAAGATATTTCAGGAGACATTTGGTTTGATGATCTATGGGTAGGCAGTTTGCCACAATTGGATCTTTTGAATAATTTTCATCGCCACTTTATCGAGCATGCAACGGAAATACGAGTCAGCAGCCGCATCAGTGGGTTGAATCCGAAAAAAAAGTATCTGCTAGATTTAGAACTTGTTGATAGCATGAATCGCCGAGTTGCCAATTCTTCGCTGGAACTAATGTCGAGTCCGGAAGAGGTGAAAAAATCGGCTGATAAACGTTTGCTTGACGGTAATAACCACACGGAAGTCTGGCGTCTGAAACCAATGGAATATGGCTTCTATGAAGTCGGGTCGAACCTATTAAGTAATCAGAAACCGATTCTGGCGAAGAAAACGACGTTTGCCGTCATTGATTTGGTGGTTCCCAAACCTGTGGGAGAATTTGGTTGGACGATTTCAGAAGAAAATTCGCAACTTCCTCTTAAAGAGCTACCTGATATTGCTGCACAGGCGGGTATTAACTGGATTAAATTTCCGTTGTGGAACGTAATGTCGTCTAAAGATGGCTATAGACCAAACCAAGTTGCAGAGATGCTGGATGAAATGTCTAACAAGGGTATTACTCCGATCGGATTGCTGAACCATCCTCCCAAAGAACTACGATCTCAATTCGCAAAAGACTGGCAGGGAGTCAGTAGTATTTTTACGATGCCTGCGAGCTTCTGGTCACCTTCGCTCGAAGAAGTGTTTGCCCGTTTTACATCGTTGGTAAATTATTGGCAACTGGGTGGAGACGATGACCAAAGTTTTATCGGTATGCGGAATCTGAATAAAACTTTGAAAACAGTGAAATCCCAACTCGATTTAATTGGACGTGATACTCATGTTGGAATT
>JAJDEK010000264.1 GCA_029259875.1 Planctomycetaceae bacterium | reverse complement strand
TGAACCGGACGATTATTTATACATGGGTTGTAATGACAATCCTGGTATGCATCTCATGGCTCGTCACGCGTAGTCTGTCTTCCAGCACGAAACTTTCGCGTGGGCAGAACTTATTGGAAGTGCTTGTTACAGGTCTACGCGGCCAAATTCGCGAGGTCAGTCAACAGGATCCCGGCTCTTATCTGCCATTTATAGGCACACTGTTTTTATTCATTGTCGTTTCAAATATATTAGCGATTGTTCCCGGTTATTATGCCCCAACCAGTTCGCTCTCCACGACAGCAGCTCTAGCAACATGTGTATTTGCTGCTGTTCCCATTTATGGAATTGCGAATCAAGGAGTCAGAGGATACCTCAAGCAATACATCAGTCCTTCTATTTTCATGTTGCCTTTTAATATTATTGGTGAACTTTCGCGAACGCTGGCGTTGGCGGTTCGCCTTTACGGTAACATGATGAGTGGAGCAGTGATCGTAGCGATCCTGTTGGGATTTGTACCGCTGTTTGTCCCTGTATTAATGCAGGCTTTTGGATTACTGACGGGTGTCATTCAGGCTTATATATTTACAGTTCTCGCCATGGTCTATATCGCATCGGCGACACAAGTGAATGATAGGTCGATTCTAAATAACAAAGTTCCTGAAAATGATTCGGAACAATCTCGCAATGATGAAAACTAAAGAGAGGAAGTTCTTTATGGATTCAAATACGATCATCGCAGCAGTTTCAATCTTTACTGCTGGTTTAACGATCTCCATTGGTTCGATTGGACCTGCATTGGGAGAAGGACGGGCTCTGGCACAGGCATTGAGTGCAATTGCCCAACAACCAGACGAAGCAAGTACAATCACACGTACGCTATTTGTAGGGTTGGCTATGGTGGAATCGACGGCGATATACTGTTTCGTGATTTCAATGATTCTCATTTTTGCCAATCCATTCTGGAATTTCTTTCTCCAGTCAAATGGTGGTTGATCAGCTTGAACGACAACGTAGGATTAAACAATGTCCATTGATTGGTTTACTTTTACTGCCCAGATATTTAACTTTCTGATTCTTGTCTGGCTATTATCCCATTTTCTGTACAAGCCGATCATCACAGCCATGCATGAACGGGAAAAACAGATTGCAACGGAACATGAAAAAGCAATTGCAATTCAGCAGCAGGCTGTATCTGAAGCAGAGAGTTATAAACAGAAAACAGAAGAACTTGCACATGCTAAGGATGAATTACTGGCCGATGCGGGAAAAGACATTCAGGGTTGGAGAGAAGAGCATCTTAACCGGGCGCGGGCAGAAGTTGATGAAGCGAAGGCAGAATGGTATCGCACACTTACCAGAGAAAGACAGTCCTTCATCCGTGAAGCTCGGCTCCTTATCTCAAACCATATTCAAAATATGAGTCGTCGAATTCTAACAGAATTGGCGAATGTCGATATGCAACAACAGACTATTGATGTCTTCCTGAAAGAGATTGGTAAGATTGACACAACTCAAAAACATACCATTCTATCATTGCTCGATACGACAAAACATCGTGTGTTGGTAGAAAGTGCTTTTGCACTTAACAAAACGGATATGGAGAAAGTCAGTGCCTTCTTGGATGATTTTTTGGGGGAGGATCTGGTGATTGATTTTCGAGAGAAATCCGAATTAATATGTGGAATGGAACTGCATGTGGCAGGATACAAAATCGCTTGGAACATTTACGAATCGCTCGAAGAATTAGAAGAAGAATTTGTACGTTCGCTAAATGAAGAAATTACACTGGAGTCAGAAACTGATGTGTCAACGACAGCATGAATTTCTGGATTATGTTTATTTAGACTGGTTAATCAACATTGAAAGTGTGTGAATGGCCATGAATATGAGTGTCAAAGCACTTATCGACGAGACATTTAATACGTTTGACGATGTACTCACTCAACATGATTTCAAACCACGGCTTATTGAAATTGGTGAAGTTACCTATGTGGGACGTGGTAATGCGCGTGTTAACGGATTACCTAACGTACAATCGGAAGAACTCTTACAGTTTCCGAATCATGTACTCGGACTGGCATTAAATCTGGATATTGATGAAGTAGGCGTTGTGCTACTTGATCACAGCGATCAACTTACTGTCGGCGATGAAGTGAGGCGAACTCATCGATTGCTTGACGTCCCGGTAGGAGAATCATTGATTGGGCGAGTGATCGATCCGGTGGGACGACCTCTTGATGGACATGGTCCTGTGTCGGCAGCAGATCGCAGACCTTACGAACGGGAACCAGCTTCTATTATGAATCGTGCGCCGGTTACCGTCCCATTGCAAACGGGTTTCAAAGTCATCGATGCTTTAATTCCCGTTGGTAGGGGACAGCGGGAACTGATTCTTGGCGATCGACAAACTGGAAAAACGGCAATCGCCATAGACACGATTATCAACCAACGAAACAAGAATGTGGTTTGTGTTTATTGTGCTATTGGCCAACGTAATACTGCGGTTGCCAAAGTGATTGACGATTTACGTAAATATGGGGCACTTGAATACACGGCTGTTGTGGTTGCCGAGAGTGATGCCCCACCAGGACTACAGTTTGTAGCACCTTATGCCGCCACTACACTTGGTGAATACTTTATGGACCAGGGGCGAGATGTACTAGTCGTTTACGATGACCTGACTTCACACGCGCGAGCCTATCGGGAATTATCGCTTTTATTGAGACGCCCTCCCGGCCGGGAAGCCTTTCCCGGTGATATTTTCTATTTGCATTCCCGGTTGTTGGAACGATCAACTCATTTGCGTGATTCAATGGGGGGAGGTTCTTTAACCGCATTGCCCATTGCCGAAACCGAAGCACAAAACCTGTCTGCCTATATCCCAACGAACCTGATTTCGATTACTGACGGCCAGATTTATCTTTCTCCTCAGTTATTTCAAAAAGGAATTCTCCCGGCAGTCGATGTGGGGCGATCGGTTTCTCGTGTTGGTGGAAAAACACAACTACCCGCTTACCGGGCCGTAGCGGGGGACTTACGATTGTCTTATGCCCAATTTGAAGAATTGGAAGCGTTTTCCCGTTTCAGCAGTCGTTTAGATAAAGAAACGCTTGCTACTCTCGAACGAGGTCGACGTGTCAGGGAAATATTCAAACAGTCCCAATATCAACCACTTTCCGTTCCCGAACAAATTTCTATATTGCTGACAATGGCGGCAGGAGTGTTTGATACAACAGACATATCTCAGATTCGCGGAGCAGAGCAAATCGTACAGAATATTATCGTCGACGAATTTCCTGACGTGAGTGAAGATATACTGGAAGGGCAGATATTTTCTGAAGAGGATCAACGGGCGATTATTCAATCAGCGTGTGATCTCATTCAAGCTCTCAAATAAAATATTTATCGAAATTAATAATTAAAATGCAAGACTTTGAATCATTAAAACGAAGCATTGATAGTACCAGAGATCTTGAATCAGTCGTCCGAACCATGAAAACACTTGCCGCGGTCAGTATCCGACAATATGAGCAAGCTGTGGACTCACTGGCAGACTTTTCAGAAACAGTTGAGCTGGGACTAAAAATGGTGCTCTGGGATAGCAAATCGGAATCGAGTTTTCGAGAGATGCAGACTGATGGTGCAACGGGCATTATTATCTTCGGATCCGACCAGGGAATGTGTGGCCAATTCAATGAGCAAATTGGATCCTATGCATTGGAGCACTTTTCAAACAAAACTGCTGAAAACAAGCATTTAGCCTGGATGACCATTGGCTCACGAATTTCTGGAAAATTATTGGACGCAGGAGCTGATATTGATTTCAACTTTACGCTACCAGGATCTGCTACGGGCATCGCACCACTGGTGATAGATATTCTAGCTCGTATTGATCAATGGCGGAACGAGAAACGATTAGACCGCATCTTTATTTCTTATAATCGTCGAATTTCTGCGTCTACATACAAACCGTATGCCCTGCAATTACTACCCATCGACCCGGTACGCTTCTTTCGTCACAAAAAGAGAAGTTGGTCTTCGCGAACACTTCCTACTTTTACGATGAATCGCAGTGTATTGTTATCGCGACTCATTCGACAGTATCTATTTGTTTCATTATTTCGTGCTTGTGCTGAATCATTGGCAGGTGAAAACGCCAGTCGGATCGCTTCTATGCAGGCCGCAGAACGAAATATAAAAGAACGGCTTGTTAACTTGCAATCAGAATATAACCAACAAAGACAGACTTCCATCACAGAAGAATTGCTCGACGTGGTCACCGGATTCGAAGCGCTTAAAGATCGGTAGTGTAATTGACAATGTAAATGGAACAATAATTATCGTGTAATATGCTGTCTCAAAAAGACCTTTATCACAGGAGTTCTAAGCTATGAATGAACTAAAAAAATCACCACATGCCAAGAATTTTATGACGAGTCACGTTGAAGTCGTCACACCGGAGATGCCTCTGTCTGATGTGATTCGATTTTTATTGAAGCACCATGTTTCAACAGCTCCTGTTGTAGAAGTGCGTAATGAAAAACAAATATTGGTAGGTTTCATTTCCGAAAGAGACTGCTTATCTGCCCTTTCGAATGAAATATTTTTTGGTAATCCCAGCCCCGCGCAATGCGCCAAAACCATTATGACTCCACATCCCATTTGTATTGCCCCCGATACAGAACTCTTTGCGATTGTTTCTATATTTACAAGCCATCATCTTCGCCATCTGCCTGTTGTGCAGGAGGGAGAACTGCTCGGCATTGTTAGTCGACGGGATATCCTGGAAGCGATGGAAACGTATTACAAGCAGCTACTTCATAACAGCGATCATGACCGGTTAATACATGATACGACTCAGAGTTTGAACCTCAGGTTTACGATCGACAGAAGTTGATGAGTCCGTCTTGTTTTACGATCTCAATTGTTTTAATTACTAGCGAAAATACCGAATTTGTATTAACAGATTCTTGGGAGTGGGCTTCCCAATGGATCATCGAGCGGTTGTTCAGAGCCCAGTGTTCGACGAATTGTAACAGGGGCGATGCCTTGGGAATTCACCGTGCCAATCAGCCGTGCATCAGCGGTTTCAGAAAGCGACTGTAGTGCTTCGACAGCAGCAGCGCCTGACCCTTGTTTTACGGCGATGACCATTGTCCCCTCATTTGCCATATGGAGAGGGTCGAGCCCCAACAATTCACAAACTCCTCGCACTTCTGGTGAAACGGGGATACTGCGTTCGTTAATACTCAAAGTCAATTTGCTGGCTTCCGCCCATTCATGTAAAACCGCGGCGACGCCTCCGCGGGTCGCATCACGCAAACAGCGTACTTGATCCCCGAGTTCATTACGTAATCGTTCAACAGGCCGTATTAATGAACCACAGTCACTTAGCGGCAGTGGTTCCAATGCCAGTTCTTCACGTGCTGCCAATACCGCAATTCCATGACGGCCGATCGGACCGCTGATGATCAGTTCGTCATCTACCTGCAAAGTCGCAGGACCTGGTGGAATTGGCGTGATGAGTTCACCAACCCCCGCAGTATTAATAAACAGTCCGTCTGCAGCGCCACGGGGAACCACCTTCGTATCTCCGGCAACAACCTTAATGCCTGTTTCTTGTGCAGCCCGAGCAATACTTTTCAGAATACGGTCCAGAATCGCGAGCGGAAATCCTTCTTCTATGATCAAGGAAAGTGTAAGCCAGAGAGGTTTTGCTCCACTGACGGCTAGATCATTAACCGTACCAAAAACTGCCAGCGAGCCGATATCGCCTCCCGGAAAGAACAGCGGCGAGACGACAAAACTATCTGTTGTCAGAGCCAATGGACCATTGACGCTTGGAAGTTGAGCGGAATCATTGAGGGCAACGAGATACTCGTTATTCAGCAAATGTACGATACGTTCTTGAATTAGTTTTCGCGAAAGGCGTCCTCCTTCACCATGTGCTAAAGTCACATACTCGGCGTTTTCCGGTATGGAAACGGGACAGTTCATCTGCCAGGATACAAGATTGTTTTTACTTTGCATGTTGATCACAAACTTTCCTGAATGATTAATCCCATTTGTACTTCGGTTACGGACTGGTTGTGACACCATAACGGTAATAGGCGGCACACGCTCCTTCAGAAGAGACCATGGGGGCTCCCAAAGGTGATTCAGGCGTACAACGCTTTCCAAAATGAGGACACTCGGGGGGCTTCATGTGGCCCGTCATTACCTCGAAGCTGTGGCACTCATCCACATCGATCACTGATAACGCTGGTTTCGTAAATCGCATTCGGGCATCGAACTGCTGCCAATCTGGTCGAAGTTCTAAACCTCCTTCAGGTATTATCCCAAAACCACGCCATTCGCGATCACAAACTTGATAGATCTCTTGTACTAGATCCTGCGCTACAAGGTTCCCGGCTGTACGTACCGTACGCGCATATCGATTCTCAAGTATTGCCTCGTTTGCTTCAAGTTGTTTGACACAAGCTAGAATTCCTTCCAGTAAATCCAGTGGTTCAAATCCAGTGACCACTACAGGCAACTGATATTGTTTCACAAATGATTCGTATGATTCATACCCCATGACGGTACAAACATGTCCCGCCGCCAGAAATGCCTGTACTCGGTTATCAGGTGCTTGAACCAGTGCTTCCATCGCAGGTTGCACGCGCACATGTGAAACAAGCAGACTAAAATTCTCTAATTGATAGCGGTCAGCCTGTTTGACTGCCAAAGCAGTTGCAGGCGCTGTTGTCTCAAACCCTACGGCAAAGAACACAAACTGTTTTTCAGGATACTTCCGCGCCAGCTCGACAGCATCCGAGGGGGAATACACAATCCGAATATTGGCTCCCGTGGTCTGAGCATCCAGCAATGATCCACGGCTGCCAGGCACGCGCAGCATGTCACCAAAACTAGTCAGAACGATATCTTCACTCTGAGCTATATGACAGGCAAAATCGATGGCTGCCTGATCTGTAACACAAACCGGACAACCCGGGCCATGAATTAATTCAACAGTCCCCTCTAACTCTGCGGCGATACCGTGCCTTAGCAGACTATGTGTCTGTCCTCCACAGACTTCCATCAATGTCCAGCGGCGACTTGTGATTCTGCGAATTTCATCCAATAGTAATTGTGCCGCCTGGGGATCGCGGTATTCATCAAGATATTTCATGGAGATGCCTCTGAGTCTTCGGACAAACCCGTGTGCCAACCTTCATCTTCGTCCCATTGGGAAAGTGTTTCAAAGATACGCTCTGCCTCAATCGGATCGATGCGGCTGATGGCAATTCCTGCATGGACCACGACATAATCCCCCAGCTCCGCTTCAGTGACACATGCCATATGTACAAGACGGCGGATTCCCTCAAATTCCACTTCCGCTTGTGCAAACGCTCCTTCTCGTTCGAGCCAGCGAACCACCTTACCGGGAATTCCTAAACACATCGGTCCGCCCCCTTCCGTTTTCTGCGAGAAATGGCCACAGCAAGTTGACCTGCCGCCAAACCACCATCATTGGGAGGAATCGCGCCTGGTAATCCGAGTGGCTGTCCGTTTTGTTCAGATTCTTCTAACATCAACTCAACCAGACATCGATTCTGAAAGACGCCTCCTCCCAGAACAACGGGCATGGGGGCAAACTGACTACAGAGCAGGGCGATCGCCCGCGCCAACCCACGATGAAATCGCATCGCCATCACCGCCGGGGATGCGCCCGCATCACGGTCTTTTAAAATCTGTAAGATCAGTGGCCTCCAGTCAAGTTGAATGGGCTTACCTGCCTGCAATGGAATCTCATAACATCCAGTTTCAGATCGATCACAGATCGCCTCCAGTAACATCGCCGCCTGTCCTTCATAATCACAGTGTTCTATGCCCAGCACCAAGACTGCTACGCCATCGAACAGACGCCCAGCACTGGTTGTTTGCAGTGAGAGACGTTTTGACTTTAATATTTTCAGGAGTGGTCCCATCTGTTCTGTATTTAGTTTCAAACGGGAAGCGACCTCCGCGCCAGCAGCCTGTATTACCAATGAGACGGCCACACGCCACGGTTCACGTATGGCACGTTCTCCACCGGGCAGACGAAACGGTCTTAAGTGTGCGATTCTTGTAAAACTGGTAGCAGTAGATAACAAAAATTCTCCACCCCAAATGGTACTGTCGTTACCCCAACCAGTACCATCAAAGGCCACCCCTAAAACCTGTTGATCTAGCCAACCCTGTTCCAGCATTCCTGCGACAATATGGACATGATGATGCTGTACAGTTTCCACAGGAGCCGATTGTCGAGCCGCCCATTGTGAAGTGAAATAATCTGGATGCGCATCGCAGACTAATGAATATTGCGAGACGCCGTAAAGTTGTTTCAATGACTGGAATTGTTCCTGATAACGTTCACAGGACGCCAGACTATCCAAATCGCCGATGTGAGGACCGAGAATACTTTGACGACCGTTGCAAAGTGCCAACGCTGTTTTCTGATGTCCACCTAATGCGATATGGGGAACGTTGCTTTCCAATTCGAGGGGCAGAGGGGCTAAGCCACGGGCTAAGCGGATTGTCACTCTGCTTCCCGCCATGCATCTTACTATGCTATCATCAATCGGATGTTCAATGGGGCGATCATGTTCCAACCAAAGGTCGGCTACCGATTTTAGTTCTGTACTAATATTTTCCCTTTGATAAGCTAACGGTTCTCCCTCCCGATTTGCGCTAGTGACGACTAAAGGGAACGAGCAGTGTTGTAGCAACAACCAGTGCAGGGGTGTTGTTGGTAGCATTAATCCCAGAGTATTCAAGCCAGGATTGATGCTACTTGCCAAGCCAGACTGACTGCGTGATTGTAACAGGACAATCGGGGCGGCGGGACTGGTGAGTTCACAACGTTCGGATTCTTCTAGATGGATCAGCTTCTCTGCTTCTATCAGTGAAGACACCATTACAG
Source organism: Planctomycetaceae bacterium (assembly GCA_029259875.1). Classification (GTDB taxonomy): domain Bacteria; phylum Planctomycetota; class Planctomycetia; order Planctomycetales; family Planctomycetaceae; genus Gimesia. The sequence goes on along the minus strand of JAJDEK010000264.1, from coordinate 4,723 downwards.
CCAGCGGTTTGCCATAGCGGTGTTTTCGCTGCCTTAGTTTTTCTACAGCGAGTTCTGACGTCGCATCTACGAGAAATTGGTAGCCGCCTAATCCACACATTGCCACAATTTGTCCCTGCTTCAATGCGGTTGCTGCAGATTTGATGGCGTCACCCTGGTGGGCAATTTGTCGTCCCAATGTATCTTCACACCAGATATGGGGACCACATTTCGAGCAGGCGTTGGTTTGTGCATGAAACCGTCGGTCATCGGGAGATTGGTACTCCGTTTGGCAACTGCCACACAAAGCAAATTCCGACATACTGGTTTGCGTTCGCTCATAAGGCATTGATTTAATAATCGAATACCGGGGACCACAGTTTGTGCAACTTGTGATCGGGTAATGAAAACGGGGGGCTTCTGGTTTTGCGATCTCGGTCAGACACTCCTCGCAAACAGCAATGTCGGGTGGAACTTGTGTAGAAAGAGGGCCTCCTGTTTCGCTCTCAATAATCTCAAACCCGGTTAATGCGCTTACGTTAATAATTTCTCGTTCACTTTTTTCAATGCAAGCCCCACTTGGTAAATGTACGTCTAATTTATTTTCAAAACGTTGCACAACATCTGCGGGGCCTTCGACAATCAGTATGACACCCTGCGTTGTGTTATTGATCTGGCCCGCTAAATTCAATTTCTGAGCCCAACGAGCCACCGCCGGGCGCAGACCGACTCCCTGGACACGACCGCATAATGTCAACTGCACGGCCACTAATGATTTCTGTTGATTAGCGATTGCTTGCCGGTTCATGATATGTGGCCAACTGTTGTTGATGTTGCTGTTCCAGAAAATCACACCAGCTCGCCATTCTGGAACCATCTAAAGCACAATTTGTTAAAACTTTCAACTGGGGCTGAATACGATGTGCATCTTCTGTCACGGCTTCAATCGAAAATGGCACATGCGGCAGTAAATCCAGTTTTGTAATTACCATCGCCTGGCTGGTACGGAACATTTTCGGATATTTGCCTGGCTTATCGTCTCCTTCGGTCGTACTAATGAGCACCACTCGCAAGTGTTCCGCCAGATCGTGTGACGCCGGGCAAACCAGATTCCCCACATTTTCAATAAATAGAAAATCCACAGCAGGATCGCCCAACGCCTTCAACCCCCGCTGCACCAGTGGTAGTTCCAGATGACAGGCTCCCCCTGTGGTTAACTGTGCCACTGGAACCAACGGCGCCAGACGCTGTGCATCGCGATCCGTTTCAAGGTCACCCACCAGAACGGCCATACTGCGACGGCCAGCAAAATGTCGTGCTGTCGCTTCCAGTAAGGTTGTTTTTCCCGCACCCGGAGATGAAAGTAAGTTGACAACCAACGTCCCTCGGCGCCCCAGTCTTTCTCGTTCTGCAGCAGCATCCGCTTTCTGATCGGCTTGCACATCGCGGTGTACAACAATCGTGCGCTGATTCATGATGCGACTCCTTCGATTGAATGATTCGAATTAATGGTAACGCTGATTAATTTTACTTTGTCTCCCTGAATGACCTGTACCGATCCAGTCTGACATGCAGGGCAGCGAAACTGAAAATCAACGATTTCAAACTGATGCTCACAGTCGCTGCAAACCGCGGTGACAGGTACCATTTCGAGTACCAACTGACACTCTGAAGAAAACACAGCAGTAACCATGTCGTCAAACGCCATCTGAAATAAAAGTGGTTCCACACCGGACAGATCACCCACCTGCACACGAATTTCGGCGACTTGACCGCCGCCTTCTGCAGCGACGATTTGCTCCACCTGCCGTAATAAACTTTGGATCAGAGACCGTTCATGCATGATGGCTCTCCGCTTTTTTTCTGGGAATCGATAGTGCTTGACAGATTGTCTCTGCCACCACAACCGCTGCTGCCTCTACTGACTCAGACAGTGAGCGACCAGCCTGTGTTTGTTCTATTTCGACTCCCCAGATCCGAACCGACGTGGGAAGTCTGCCCAGTTCTTCAGCCAAAGCGAGGACTGTGGGTAACGAAATATTATGTGTTCCCGACCATTTCATTGTTTCGAGTTGATCAGAGGGCCATTCCCAATGGTGGTAACTACCAACGTCTCCCGCACCTTGGCAGGCATCGCAAATCACCAATTGTTTCATCCCCTCCATCCAGTCCAGCAAATCATCGGGCGTTCGTGCCAGATGAACATCAACGAAATCGCTGTCCCTGTTTTGAATCTGCTTCGCAATTTCCCAACCGACTTGATCATCACCGTGGGGGCTGCCGATGCCTGTGATCAAAATCTGGGAATGATGCTTCATAACCGTTATACTTTCTTAGTTTGAACTAAGTGCGTTCAATTTTTACATTCAGAAAATGAGTGGAACAACTGATGCAGGGATCATACGCACGTACTAAATTTTCACATTTCCGAGCTGTTTCCTGTTCATCGTTGCTAATGACATGTGAGATCCATTGTTTCAGATCCGCTTCAATTTGGGCTTGGTTTTGAGAAGTCGGTGGAATAATGCATGCTTCCACGATCTTACCATCGTCATCTACAATATATCGATGAAAGAGCGTTCCGCGTGGTGCTTCGGTTGCAGACATTCCCTCGCCAGCCCGATACTCATATGACTCACGCGATTTGCCTTTTGGTGGTTCATCCCGCAGGATCATTAACGCTTCTTCATAAGCGTGAATGATCTCCAGTCCCCGCGCAATAATCGATTTATGTGGATTACGACATAATGGCTCCAGCTTCACTTCATCTGCCAGTTTTCGTGCGGTGGAAGAGAGTTTGTCTCGATTCAGATTGACTCTTGATAAGGGACCTAACAAATAGGGACGTCCCGTCGAATTTCGAATCGCATGCAGCGCCGTTGAATGCGGAACCTGTCGTTCTTCAAATTCTGCTTCATAATTGCCTACCTCGATCAAATCACCACTGCTGGTTTTCATGACTCCTGCGTTCATCGGATATTCATCAGGATGCGAAAGTGAGATGTATTCGCAATCAGTGGATTCGAAGTCAGGAAATTCAAAACTGGCAACCCAGCGTGTCGTCTCAACGGCTGCATTCAATCCCCACTCAAAATCGGAAATCAAATTTTGGAGCTCTTTTCGTTTTGGTAGACGATAAAAACCACCAACACAAACATTTATGGGATGAATGGCCCGGCCTCCCAGCATATCGACGAGTTGATTTCCATGTTTTTTCAAACGCAGCCCCCGATTGACTTCATCCGGGAACTCTTTCGCCATTTCCAGTCCACTATCGAATCCCAGGAAATCGGGTGCATGCAGCAAATGCATGTGTAAACCGTGACTTTCAATCCATTCACCACAATACAGCAGTCGCCGCAGACGACGGACTTCTGGTGAAACGGTCACTTCCAAAGCCGCTTCCAATGCATGCACACTACTCATCTGATAGGCAACCGGGCAGATCCCACAGATACGCGCCGTAATATCGGGTGTATCTTCCAAAGGTCGGCCGCGTAACAATGCTTCGAACAGGCGCGGCGGTTCGTAAATTTCCAATCGCACCTCATCAACGGCCTCCCCATTCAAACGAATATAGAGGCCTCCTTCGCCTTCGACCCGCGTCAATGTCTCGACTTTGATCGTACGGTTGCTCATCAGTTCTGCTCCTTGACCTGATCTGTCAACCGCTGACTTTCGTTATGAAACGCAGGTGCATAGACATTAAAGTTTTGCAGCCTATGTGCAGCTTCTGCTGGCGAAGCTCCTTCTTTGAGCGTCTGTGTGCTCAAGCTCACTAGATTTGGTTGAGCAGCAGGACCATAACAGCCATAACAGCCTCTGTGATAGATTGGGCATATCGCATGACAGCCAGACTGTGTGACAGGCCCCAAGCAAGCAGTTCCCTGAGCCACGGTCACGCAAACAGTTCCACGGCGTTTACAATCGAGACAAACGCTGTGTTTGGGTGTCCGTGGATTTCTGCCTGCTAATAATGACTGGATGACTTCGATTAACTGATACTGATTGATCGGACAACCACGTAATTCGAAATCGACTTTCACATGTTCAGCAATCGGCGTTGATTTGTCTAACACCTGAATATATTCAGGAGTCGCATAGACGGCGCGCATGAATTCGTCGGTATCGGCTCCGTTGCGAAGCGCCTGTATGCCACCTGCAGTCGCACAGGCGCCTATTGTCATCAAAAACTTCGAGTCACGGCGGATCTGCTGAATTCGCTCTGCATCGTGTGGCGTTGTTATCGAACCTTCGACAAGGGCAATATCATAGGGGCCCGATTCCAATCGGCTGCTCGCTTCGGGGAAATGCACAATGTCAATTACTCCAGCAACTGCGAGTAGTTGATCTTCCGCATCCAACAGTGATAACTGACAACCATCGCAGGATGCAAATTTAAAAACACCGAGTTTTGGTTTTCCCACGATTACAGTCCTTCCACTTTTAAGTAAGGAGAAATCTGATCGTAGCGAAAAATTGGTCCATCCTTGCAAATAAATTCTGGTCCCAATTGGCAATGTCCACAGAGGCCGATCGCACATTGCATGTTCCGTTCTGTGGAAACCCAGATTTGTTCTGGTGTCATTCCGCGCTGCATCGCTGCTCTGGCTGTAAACCGCATCATCAACTCCGGTCCGCAAATCATGAGTATCGTCTGAGCAGGATCGAACGGTTCTAAGCGTTCCAGTAACATGGAAACAACTCCAACATTACCTTGCCAACCGAGATTTTTTCGATCCAC
>JAJDEK010000263.1 GCA_029259875.1 Planctomycetaceae bacterium | reverse complement strand
CTTACTACACCCCGGGATTCCTTCCATGTATTTCCAGTTTCCCTGTGAAAAATGTTCCAAAAAACTCAAAGTTCGTGATGAAAATATAGGTAAAAAGGTCCGATGTCCCTATTGCCATCACACAATGTTAGTGAAACAACCGGAAACTCCGATTATTAACACTTCCGTTGATGTCTCTACTTCGAGTTCTCCTGCTTCCTCAACAAAGTCTTCAGGCAGTAGAACAGGCAATAAGGTTGTTTCTGGCGGCTGGGCCGACGGAACTGAAGTCAGCCTTTCTAAAAGTGCCACGATTGCGTTAGTGACTTCAATTTTGTTTTACGTGTTGGTTTTTCCTATCCGGAATTATTACCTGGGTGAACTATTTCTGGCGCGTGGATGGGTACCGTTTGTGCTTGTCTTTTTGATGAGTTGGTCTGGAGCAATTCTGTTTCTAAAATCTCGTAAGTTGGCCAGGCAGAAGGATTCAATGTTATTTGATACGCTGCCAACTGATATATCAGAAGAGATTTCCGAAAAGACAGTTTCCAAATTCATTGAGCATGTGAAAAGCTTGCCCGTCGATCCACGTGAAAGTTTTTTGGTGAATCGAGTCTTACGAGGGTTGGAGCATTTCAGCGTACTGAAGAGTAGTTCTGAAGTTTCTAACCGTCTGCAATCACAATCAGAAATCGATGCGACTGCCATCGATTCCAGCTATACCATGCTCAAAGTATTTATTTGGGCCATCCCCATTCTGGGGTTTATCGGAACTGTGATGGGGATCAGTGAATCTGTGGGAAGCTTCTCTGGATCGATGGACGCAGCACAAGACATATCTGTCTTGAAAGATTCTCTGAATGGTGTGACTGGTGGTTTGTCAACGGCTTTCGATACAACCTTAGTTGCATTGGTGATGAGTATGTTGGTCATGTTTCCCAGTAGTTCGATGCAAAAGTCAGAAGAAGATTTATTGAACTGGGTTGATGAATATTGCAACGAAAACTTGTTAAAGCGTCTCAAAGAGAGTGATCACGCGAGTAGCGGAGACGAAAAAGATCATCGCCGCCTGATCCAACGCACCATCGATAAGGCAATGGCCGACCATCATGCGGAACTGCAGACCTGGACTCAGAAACTAGAAGGAATTGGTAGTACCCTGTCGCAACAAGTCATGAAGTCATGGGGCAAAATTGATGATAAAATTCGTACCCAACAGGAAGAACAACTCAACAAAACTCAACAGGTCATTGATAAGTTGACCGCAGAACATAATTCCGTAATGGAACAAATGGAGACAGTTCAACAAAAAATGACGGAACTCCAATCAGAGCAAGTCACTCATCTGGAAAAAATGAATGGCAACGCCAATGAGATAGCGGAAGCCGCTGAAGTTCTATCTCAGTCCTTCAATGGTGTTCAGCAGGGATTAAATGGGCTCAACACGGTTTTGGCTGATTTGGGAGAAAAGCAGGTACTCATCCAGCAAGTGGAAGCACCTCGAAAAAAATGGGGATTCTTCGGTAGCTCAAGGAAAGTGCGATAACGTGGCAAAGAAGAAGAAAGGCAATGAAGAAACGGTCTCACTGTTTCCGTTTCTGAGTATTCTGGCATGTGTGATTGGTGTGCTGACACTGATGATCACAGCGCTTGCCTTAAGCCAGATGGATAATCAAGATGACGCTTGGAAACGTGCCGAGGAATTTGAACAACATCAGAAACAAATTGAAGCGAAACAAGAAGAAATCGATCAGGTCAAAGACCAGATTGAAGACATTTCAAAATTAAACCGTGACTTGATTTTGGCTTTGGAAGAATTAAAGAAGCTCAAGCAGGAAAAGAACAAACTTCCGAATGACATTAGCCCGGAAGAAAAAGTCAAATTATTGGCAGAGGCAAATCGTCTTGAAAAACGCATCGAAGAGATTAAAGACGATCCAATGGAACTACAAAAGGAAATTGATAAACTAAAAAAGGAATTAAACAAGCGGGAAAACCCTGTAGCCGCTGAAGTTAGAATTCAACCGGGTGGTACGGGAGTGGATCTTAAGCCTACGTTTATTGAATGTACAAAAACGGGAATCGTAGTTCTGGACGGTTCGGCAAAGTCCTTAAGAGTTCGAAGAGATGACCTGAGAAAAAGTCTGCCTTTTGTGGAGTTGCTTGATAAAATTGGTGCGCAAAAGAAAGGGACGGTGATCTTCCTGGTCCGTGAGGATGCTGTTTACACTTATAACATTGCTTCGAGTGTGGCCCGTTCCCGTTATTGTCCTAACGGAAAACTACCAGTCGAAGGAAACGGGAAAATTGACTTGAGCAAATTTAAGAACACTGCTGGTTAACGTAGTAGTTCAATAAAAAAGCCCTGTCGATGAAGTTCGACAGGGCTTTGCCTAGTTCAATAGATTGTAAATTTGCATCTACTCTTTCAGATCATAGCACATCAAAACATCCTGCTCTCGCAGATAAAGTTTCCCACCACAAATGACAGGCTGTGCCCAGGCTTTGCCCAATACTTGATCTGCTTTGAAGCTTCCCTTCAAGATATAATCTTTTGGAGTCGCTTCAATTAATGCTAAATCACCACTTTCATAGCGAAATATCAAATTTCCATCAGCAAAGGAAACCGCAGCGGAACCCGAACCTTCACCACGAATCTTTCCGCCCCAGACTACTTTGCCCGATTTCAGATTGATACAAATCGGGAACCCTTTTCCATGTCCGTGTCCGCAATAGATGTGACCATCATGCAGAATCATGCCTCCATGATGATTTTGTAATGTTTTGGCGTTTAGAAAATAAACTTCTTCAGCCTTAATGCCTTCTCCCTCTTTGGAAAGCTTTACCAGGGCACTACCGGTTCCATATCCTGTTGAGCAGAAAACATAGTCTCCAGAGACGATCGGAGTTGGAATATTCGCGACCTTATTTGCAACAGGATTATAATTCCAGAGCAGTTTACCATCACTGGCACGAACACCAATTAAACCTCTACCCGTAAGTTGGACGTATTGTTTAACTCCACCAGCATTGGAAATCACAATTGAGGAATAGCCGGCTCCATCTTTTCCTTTTTCTCCCAGGTCTGTTACGGAAGTTTTCCAGACTTCTTTACCTGTAGTTTTATTGAGAGCAACCATCATGGCATCTTTCCCGCCGGGAGTACACAAAACCAGATCTCCGTCTACGAGAGGAGATTCAGAAAACCCCCAGCCGGACATCATTTTTCCGTCCCATTCCTCATCAAACGTTTTTGTCCAGATCACTTCTCCATCGGCTACACTGAGGCAAGAGATGGCACCATTGGTAGAAACAGCATACAAGCGATCTCCATCAATGGAAGGTGTGCAACGTGCTCCGGGATAACCATGCTTTGGGTTCGAATCAATCAAATTGGTCTTCCACAAGATTTTGCCATCATCAGTGTTGACGGCGATCACGGCTTGACCTCCTGGAAGATTACCGGTTGTAAATAAACGGTTATCCTTAATCGAAACGCTGGCATAACCTTTACCCAAACCACTGGCAGTCCAGACTAGCTTGGGAGGATGTTCATTCCAATCCTGAATGAGTCCTGTATCAGTGGAATGATTCTGGCGATTTGGTCCTCTCCATTGCTCCCATGACTTTGAGAGTTGAGTGGGCTCTGCAGAATTTGATGACAATGTAAGTCCACTAACCAGCAAGGCTGCCAAAAGCAGGCGAACGGGCATCGAGTCAGTCATAGTGCATTAGTCCTTTTGTGAGATCTTGAAGACCAGGTGGGTTACTAAATTTGAGACCTACGCTGCTCGTTTCAGCATGCGGAAGCTGAGCTATGGTCTCTTGGGGAATGCTACAAATTCAGTTTGTTGGTAATAATTATATGCGACCGCTCGATCCGCTGCAATCAATGCCTTAAGATTCCTGTACAAGAAGCCAATGATTCATAGATCAGGCCGAGGAACTTAAATAGAGATAAGCAGTGCAGAAAAACAATCTTTTGGCTCCCACTCGCCCAAAAAACTACTCCTCAAGATTCAGAGCCTCTGCCACCCTTCTCTGTAATTCATCCAGTGAAATATCAGTGATGCAAAATACTTTCAGGGAACTCGTTTCCCCTTTATATAACTCGATTTGTGACCGTTTGAGTTTGAGTCCTTCTTGAATCACTTTCAGCAAGGCTTTGTTTGCTTTTCCTTTTTCAGGAGCCTGTGTTACACAGACCTTGAGCCGACCATCGTGAATACCATCAATCTGGTTCTTGCTGGATTTAGGCTGAGCCCGAACTGGAATTAGAACGGTTGTGCCCTCTACTTCAAGCTTTAGTTCTCGGATCACGTCGTTTCTCAATGCCCTTCTTAATTATTTCAAGCCCTCATAAAGGGCACTACCAATGCGTACAATCGTTGCGCCTTCTTCTATTGCGACTTCAAAATCTCCACTCATTCCCATGGAGAGTTCCTTCAATTGTACTTCCTGTGGTGAGATTGCTTGAAGTTGGTCCCGCAGCTCAGATAATTCACGAAAAACAGGTCGAGCCAATTCTGGATCTTTGTGATGGGGGGCCATCGTCATCAGCCCCTCAATAGAAACCTGCGAAACAGCACAGATCGATGTCCAGCCGGCAAGTAGTTCTGCCTTGGTAAACCCTTTTTTATTCTCTTCACCAGCCAGATTTACTTCGATCAGAACACGTGGCTGTAATCCTGATTCCGCGGCAATACGATCAATGGCTGAGAGTAACTTCAGTGAATCAACGGAGTGGATGAGGTTGCTATTCAGGATGGTGCGTCTGATCTTATTGCGTTGCAGAGGGCCGATGAAATGCCAATACACATCATCGGGTAGCACGGCAGCACGCTCATTCAGTTGTGGGGTTCGACTTTCTCCCAACTGAGTGCATCCCAATTCAAGCAGCGCTTTCACCCATTCCATTTGAGCATATTTTGTGACGGCCACTAATGTTACCGACCCTAAACTGCGCTGCGAACGCAAGCAGGCCACTTCGATACGGCTTTGGATCTCTGAATAATTATTGTGAATGATGCCTTTCAGGTCTTCCATTCCCGGGCTTTCCACAATTGAAGTCAAGAAGCACGTGTCTCTTTAAAGTATTAAGAAATGCTTCAAAAAGCTGATAACCATAAAGGAGAATTTTGATTGATTTCGATTAAGAACACGAGTAAAGGAGTAGCTTAAATCACCACTTTTCCAAGAAACTTGACTCCATACTCCCAGAATTTTTCTTCCTCGATTTCCTTTTGTCTCACAATTTCAGAGCGAAACCAACTCACTTGATCATCGGTTACCGGGACTCCCACAAGAATTTCGGTCTGGAAAATTGGAAAGGGATAGACGAATGAAAGACCGGATTGGGAAATCGAACGAGACCAGACTTTGACTGTGTTTACATCGCATTCATCAAAAGGGTCATCGTTCGGTGTTGAAATTAGAACGATTCCACGAAAGTCCTTGCGTTCGTGAATTCGCTTTCCCGAATAATGGACATTCATTCGCTTTTCTAGGTGGTCCAGCGAATCCAGAACGCGCGATAATGCGCGATTCTGTTTTTCAGAATACTGGTTCAGATTAAGTAGGCACATCAGCCTCGTGTTGAGAGGGCACATTAGCCAGCCATCCACCTAAAAAATGAGAAATTGAAAACGATTAAATTTGAGTTGATTTTGATGAAGGAATGATTTGTGTATATCTCTGCTTACAGAAACTATAGGTCGTGGCAGAGTAGAGTCAAATCCCTCCCCTTATGAATAATTAAACATTCGTCAGTTATTATTATTTGTAAATGATTGTAAACAAGGGATATTATACAGTTTCCAGTTTACTCAAGAATTTTTGCAGACCGGAAACTTCTTCATTTAAACACTCAATGAATTGTTCAGCAGCACCCGCATTACCTGAATCGATAATCTCCTTTACAACCTCTTTCAAACTTTGTGTGGGTGTAAAAAGATCTAATGATTTTCCGGCGGCTGTGGGTGCTCCCATCGCCATATCTTTTAATGTTTGTTCGAGTTCATCCTGGTCAAGCGGCTTGAACATAATCTTGGCGACACCCAGTTCTTTCGCCAGCTTAAGGCGTTGAACATCTTTGTCTGTAGAATTTTTTTGCATTCTCAAAGCAGTCATCAGAACAAACTGTGGAGGGTCGAGTTCCCCTTCATCAGTAAATCGTTCGAGATTCTGTGCTTCTTGAAACAAGTCCACGCCGTCCATGCCGCGCATCATCAAGTCAGTCACGACAATACTAATGTCATTATCTGTTTTCAGATAATTCAATGCTTCAAAACCGGAGGTCGCCGAACATGCGGAATAACCAAATTTTTCTATGAGACGTGTATGAAAATGACACGTATATCCAACATCATCGACTACTAAAATTTTCATAAGGATTGCCTTTGAATTTAACCTACATGCTCATGTGAAGATTGAGCGTTGTGGCATTCTTGATCCATCAACGCTTTTATTTCTAAAGTCAATTGAGCCATTTCTTTTTCGAGTAAACAATACTTGCCTTGGGATTCTTCGATTTGATCGGACTTCCCATCATTTTCCAGCGATTGCAAAAGTAAATAAGGCTCCAGTTTCGTATAATTCCCAACTGTTCCTTTACAGGCATGAGCTGCTTCTGACAGCTCTAGAGAAGCATTTTCTTCAATAGCCCGCTTAATTTCCTGCATCTGCTGAGAAACACAGCCAAAAAAAAGTTCGATCAATTCAGCGAGGAATTCAGTATCCCCCATTGCCATGTCGAGCACTTGCTCCCGATTAATCAATCGCCAGTGCCCACATGCGAGTGATGGAGTTAAACTTGACATTATATAAAAGTCCTTTTACTAATAAGCGCATGATAGAAGTGATTGAACTTAAGCCAAAACTGATCAATCAGAGAACGCTCAAGGCAAGCAGAGAATAATAAAGCAGGCCTAGTATTAAGATTAGTTTCCAATTTTGATGAATGAGAAAGATCATCAATAACTAATTTAGAAGGAGGGATGTCTTGGTATCGATTGTGTGGACTTTACCGATCGATACAAATAAGTGGGCCTCTGAAGCGAGGAAATTCTGTATGCTATCTGGTATTAATACAGATATGATTACATACAATTAGAGTTGAATATCCGATTAGATCGTACATATATTTACAGTAATATTGTGGTGCATTAAATCTGAAAATCATCACTGGAAACGGAACGTTTCAATTCATCAAGCACTTCTCGCACCTGCGTTTCCGGGATCTCCTTGAACACTTCAACGCGGCCTAAACAAGTTGGTAGCACAAATCGTAGTTGCCCTCCAACCGTCTTTTTATCCAACTTCATACGGTCGATAATGTCATCGTTATTGAGCTGGGTTCCTTCGGGTAATAAAACCGGCAAACCCAATGCCTGTAACAGATGAACTTGGCGTTCTGTTTCTTGGTGAGATATCAAGTTCAGTTTTTCTGCGAGATAACTGGCATAGACCATGCCAATGGATACCGCTTCGCCATGCATTAGTTCTCCATAGCCACAAAGGGCTTCAAATGCATGTGCAAACGTATGACCATAATTCAGAATTGCTCGTAAACCCGTTCGTTCATGCTCGTCCTGCTCGACAACTTCTGCTTTGAGTTCACAACTGCGGGCGATTACCTTCCGCAGCACTTCAGCAGAGCGTTGATTCAGCCCGTCGATGTTCTGTTCAAGATAATGAAAGAATCGCGAATCAAGAATAACCCCATATTTAACGACTTCTGCCAAACCGCTACGATAATCACGTTCCGGAAGCGTTTTGAGTGTCGAAGTATCTATGAATACTCCCAATGGTTGGTAGAAAGCGCCAATCAGGTTTTTAGCCTGAGGATGATTGACGCCTACTTTTCCACCTACGGAACTATCGACATGTGCTAATAATGATGTTGGCACTTGAACAAAAGGCAGCCCGCGAACATAAGTCGCAGCAACAAATCCGGCTGCATCACCTATCACACCACCGCCAACGGCAATCACAATTGTTTGGCGATCAGCCTTCATGGCTACCAGTCGATCATACAAGCTGGAAATCACAGCCAGTGATTTGGATTTCTCTCCCGGTTCAATAATCGCGGTTTCCCACTTCCAGCCACGCGTTTCTAGACTATTTTCGATTTTAGGGGCATGTAATGTCGCAAGATTCTGGTCTGTAATGATCAGTGCCGACTTATTTCCTTCTGAAACGGTATTTCGGAAAGCGGGATTATGATTCAACCATTTTTCCAGAGTTTCAGCAAACCGATCAAACTGATCACTGACTACCGAAATATGGTAACTCCGCGGTCCCAAAGCAACATTAACGTCAAAACAATCAGAATTATCAGACACTTTGTATCCTTCAGCGTTACAAAATCAGGTAAATCGGTATGACACAATCGCAATAACGCGATCATAGTCTGTCTTAAAATCAGTGAATTACGGTCTCTCTATCGTATCTTTGGAATGCAATGAAGTCACGCCGCAAGATCCTGAAAACGAACTCCCAATCAGGTTTTTCATGATGAGCACGTGACAATTTTGAATCGATTGCTAAAATTATTCTGAACATGACCAAACCAATCGACAGTCAGATTGAGTCGATGCAGGATCTGGTTCCCGTTTTAAGCCAAAGCGAAGGATTCGCAGCAGTTGTTGCGGCCCTCCAATCAGGTCAGAGTGGGACGATTGACGGAGCCTGGGGGGGATCGTGCGCGCTGACTGCTGCAACGATTGCTGAGTCGCTAAAATCTCCCTTATTAATCATATTGCCTCGCTTGGGGGAAATTGATGAATTTGCGGGTGACATTGCCAGTTTTCTGGGAAGACCTCCTGAAATCTTTCCGGCCTGGGAAACCTTACCGGGTGAGTATGATGTTGCCGATTCGGTTTTTGGAGGTCGATTACGCGTACTCAATCAGTTAGTGCCGGAAGATTCCCACCCGGTTCAAAATCCACATCTGATCGTATCTTCCTTCCCTGCCCTCTTACAACCAGTCCCTAGCCAAAGTCAACGGCGCGAAGCCACCCGAAGTATTAAGGTCGGCGACGAAATTGACACCGATGTTTTTATGAGCTGGCTCATCGAACGGGGTTTCGAACGTACGACTGCCATCGAGCTCCCTGGTGAATTCAGTATGCATGGTGGGATTCTCGATATTTTCTCTCCCGATGCCACACTTCCCATTCGTATCGAATTTTTTGGTGATGAAGTCGAATCGATCCGACGGTTCGATGTAGAAACGCAGCGAACTGTTGAAACCTGCCAACAAGTCGATCTTATTCTGATTTCTCCTGTTTCCTCTGATCAGCGGAGTTCAGACCGCCGAGTAGCAGCAAAAGATGAAGCGGAGCCAGCATCAGAAAATCTGTTGGATAACTTACCTGCCAATACTTGCATTGTGTTAATTGAACTTCCCGAATTGATTGAAGAAGGCAAACGTTATCTGGAACGTCTTGAAAATCCACGTGGACTATTCAGCGTGCCGGCAACTCTCTCGCGCTGCACTGATTTCCCTTCTGTGACAATTGCCCCCATTTCAGCTGCATCGACTGAGGTTTCATGCCATCTACAGATTGAATCGATCGAACGATTTGCACGTGCTAAGTCTGAAATGATCGAAGAGCTAGATTCGATTACCGGAGTTCAGGATCGCATTATCATTTGCTGTCATAATCAGGGCGAAGAGGATCGTCTGCAGGAAATACTCAATGAGTCCGATCTGGAAATCACTGATCGCATCATGACCTGTATTGGAAATCTGGCCTTAGGTTTTCGGATTGTGCCCGAACATCTGGTCGTCCTCAGTGATCACGAACTCTTCGGACGAGCTGACATCAGACACAAACCCAGAAAGCGAAAAGTCGAAAGCCGGGCAATCGACAGTTTTCTGGATTTGAATGTAGGAGATTTTGTCGTTCATTTGTCACATGGCATTGCGCGTTTCAAAGGACTTGAACTTCTTGAAAAAGAGGGACAACGCGAAGAACATCTCTCTTTAGAATTTCGCGACAAGGTGCAGATGTATGTTCCCGTCTCTCTGGTTCACTTGGTGCAAAAATATATTGGTGGCGGAAAACATATACCACAGCTTTCCAAACTGGGAACCAAAGGCTGGGCCAACAAAAAAGAAAAAGCAGCACAAGCGGTTAGAGATATGGCCAGCGACATGTTGCGATTGCAGGCGATGCGTTCTGGTCAACCTGGGCTCGCATACCCCCTCGACAGCCATTGGCAAAAAGAATTTGAAGCCTCATTTCCCTACACGGAAACAGAAGACCAACTGCACGCGATCAATGATGTTCGTCTCGATATGGAACGGCCTCAGCCCATGGATCGTTTGATCTGTGGTGATGTCGGTTATGGTAAGACAGAAGTTGCCATTCGGGCCGCCTTTAAAGCCATCGATGCAGGTAAGCAAGTCGCTGTTCTGGTTCCTACAACGATCTTAGCCGAACAGCATACGCGCACCTTTAGTGAGCGCATGGCCGATTATCCGATCACAATCGAAGGTCTGTCTCGTTTCAAAACTAAAAAAGAACAGAGAGCCATTCTTGAAGGAATGGCTTCCGGTAGTGTCGACCTGGTAATTGGCACGCACCGATTAATTCAGAAAGATATTAAGTTTAAAGATTTGGGGCTGTTGGTCATTGATGAAGAACAACGGTTCGGTGTGGAAGCGAAAGAAATGCTGAAACACCTCAGATTGCAGATTGAGGTGCTCACGCTCAGCGCAACTCCTGTACCTCGTACACTTCATATGTCTCTCTTGGGGATCCGTGATATTTCTAACCTGACAACGGCACCCCGTGATCGCGTTCCCATCGAAACCAGAATCACTCGCTTCGATCCCGAGCTGATTCGACACGCGATGGTGCGCGAATTGAATCGAAATGGGCAGGTTTACTTTGTGCATAATCGCGTTCATGATTTAAAGTCTTACGCAGATCGGATTCAGCAGATTGTTCCCGAAGCAAACATCGGCATCGGTCACGGACAAATGAAAGAATCAGAACTTGAAGCAGCGATGCTCGACTTTGTTTCCGGAAAAAACGATATATTCGTGTGCACAACCATCATCGAGAGCGGGCTCGATATTCCGAATGCGAATACAATTTTCATTCACGATGCCGGGAATCATGGACTGTCTGATCTACACCAGTTAAGGGGACGTGTAGGTCGGTCACATCATCGAGCCTATTGTTATCTGTTACTTCGAGATGGTCAGATTCTGACTCCTGTCGCCGCGAAGCGGCTTAAAGCCATTGAAGAATACAGCGAGCTTGGTGCCGGATTTAAAATCGCCATGCGTGATTTGGAGATTCGCGGAGCTGGTAATATTTTGGGAACTGAGCAAAGTGGGTACATTGCAGCTGTCGGCTACGAGCTTTATTGTCAACTCCTCGAGAATGCTTGCAAAAAACTGAAAAACGAACCTATTCGGGAACACCACCATGTCGCCATTGATTTACCTTGTACTGCTTTCCTACCCTCAGATTACATCCCCCCTGGCCGGATAAAAATTGAAATATACCGTAAACTATCAGCAGTTCGCTCGATCGAAGAACTTTCCGCATTGGGAGAGGAAATTCAGGATCGATTTGGAACTATCCCCAATGCTGCTTGTAATTTGATTCTTTTAAAGGAATTACAGATTCTGGCACAGCTCTGGCAGGTTGATAGTGTTCGGTTGGAGGATAACTTTGCAGTTTTGGGGTATCGGGACAAAAATCATATACTAGCTTTAGTAAAAAGTAATCAAAAGCGAATATCCATTCGCATTGTCGATCATAAGTCGGCTTACATTCCATTGCCAAATTCTGCAATAAATGTGGAAGCGGTTATGCTAGAGCTCAAATCGGTATTGCAACAAAGTTTTGATTTAGCCTATACTCCCGCACCATCACCCTGAGAGGTCGAAAAAACGGGTTTACTAAGTCGTTTCCTTCCTTAATGGGTGATACAGATACAGTAATCGTTTATTTCCCCTCCTTTACAATTCCCTTGTAAATCCGACTTAATTACTGAATCTAACCTTTAATGTCTCTCAAATTCCCGGAATATTAATTCGTTCATCGACTGCAGGATGCTATTGATGCGCTACGCGCAATTATATTTTTTGTTTGTTGTTTCATTTAGCATGGTAGGTTGTGAGACTACTCCCAAAGTAGACAACCCTGTGCTAGGACCGCCGCCCCCACGCCTGGAGTCTGCTCTGAAACAGCAAAAGCTGAAGCAGGCTGAATATGCCAATCGAACTCCTGAGAGAAAAGATCTCCTGTCGGGAGATTTTGAAGACTCAGAGAATCCCTTTGAAAATCGTATTATCACAGCCTCAACGACATCATCCAGCATGTCTTCCGAGAGTTCGACCGCTGATTATGAAGAATCTCTGACAGAAAGCTCTGTGGTTGCCATGGTCAATGGAACCCCTCTCTTTGTGTCAGATGTCATCGGTGTCTATGATTTTCAGCTTCAACAAGCTGAACAGAGAATGCCGCCTGAAGAATACCAAAAATTGCGACGAGCCTTAATTAAACGGGATCTCAAAGGGCACATCGAGCGTCAATTATTGATTCATGAGATGAAAAGTACTCTTAAAAAAGAACAATTAACGATGCTCCAAGAGCATTTGGATACAGCGTTTGAAGAAGAGCGAATTCCTGAACTACAAAAACAACTAAAAGCAAACTCACCTCAGGAGCTGGAAGCAATATTGAACAATCAAGGTCGTTCAATTTATTCTGAAAAAGAGCTCTTTATGAAACAGCAATCGGCTATCCAGTACATGGCAGTCAAAGCGAAAGCAGCTAACGATTTCAGCCGTGAAGAAGTTCTTGCTCGTTATAAAGCAAATATCAAAGATTATGAAGTACCATCCAAAGTCCGTTGGCAGCGTATCCGAGTTTCGTTCAAGAAGCATGGCGGCAAGAAAAAAGCCATTGCCGTGTTGGATGAAGTGATTCATAAGCATCAGGCAGGTGAAGACTTTGGTACACTCGCGAAACATTATTCGGATGGAACGCGAGCTGCAAAGAACGGTCAATGGGGATGGACTCGCAGTGGTAGTCTGGCTGAACCAGAAATCGAAAAGGCGTTATTCGAGCTACCAATTGGACAGGTTAGTCAAGTCTTTGAAACACCGACTTCATTTCAGATTGTAAAAGTAAACGGTCGTAAAGAAGCAGGGCATACCCCTTTTGCTGATGTGCAAGGGAAAGTTGAACAAACCATGATTACAGAAGCGCGTATGAAAGCGACTAAGGAAATTTTGGACTCGTTATATGCGAAAGCCGTGATTGAAACGAAATTCGAAATCGAAGATGAAAATGTAAAACCTACAAATAGTGAAGCTCATTAAACCAGAAACATAAACACAATTTTGAGATCTACCTCATAAATGACAGTCTTAAAAAATAATTTGAAAACTATGCAAACTTTTTTGAAATATTTGTCATAACCGTATTGACCTAATTAGCAAAAATCGATTATTAACCGCACACACTTCTCTCAATTCTAAAAATACAATTCAACTACCCATATCTCTCACTACCATTTGTTAGTTTTTGTCTTCGGACAAATATTAAAAAAACATTTCGTATTTCTAAAATCTTAATTAGCCATGCAAAATTCGTATGGTACTAATTCTGGATTTCGGATTAAAATTCCTACCCACACTAGATAGCGAATTGGAAGTCATGATGACTCCTCAAAAAAAACATATTCAAAGTTGGTGTTCTGGCTTGAAGGAGGGACCTACATTGGGCAAGGCATTTGGAGTACTAGCCTGTACGACGCTGATCGCAGCGTCAATGTGGCTGGCCAATCTTGGCAACACGACCAGGAAGGTCGCTGCTGATGTTGAGAAAAATGGTCAACCGATCTCTGGGCGTCAACAACGCTCAGCTCGTTACTATCTGAGTCTTGGGGCTCAATATTACGAGAGAGGACAATTCGCTGAAGCAGTAGAAGTGCTTGAAAAAGCTTCTGTCTCTCCAGGACGATTGTCATCCGCAGAATTTCGGAAGATGAACGAGTACCTTGGTCGTGCTCGTCAGCGTGCTGCGGCTCCTCAAAAGAAACAAATCGTACGAGCACAGTCGCCTGCGTCCGATACAGGGTTTTCAACAAACGTTTCGAATAGAAACGGAAAGTCTCCAGAGCAGATGAAGCAACTTGCACGGCAATTGCTGCAGTCTGCTCGCGAAGATATAAAGCTGAATGAATTTGCCAAGGCTCGCCAAAAAGCTGGTCAGGTTGTATCCATGCGTTTGGAATACGGTCCGTTTGATGAACGGCCGGAACAGGTTCTGGCTGCAATTGCGCGTGCAGAACAACGAAATCAAAAAAGCTCAACAATTCAACAAGCTGGTGGATTTTCTACTCCGAATTCAAGAATTGTTCAAGTTGCCAATGTAGAAGAATCAGCAAACAACAATCCTTTTGGAAATCCTTTTGATGGAAGCCAAACTCAAAAGCTGACGGAAAAGGAACAGGCAACAACACTCTTGAAGCAAGCGCGACAGGCATTAAACTCAGGTAACTATGATGATGCTCGAACACTTGCAATCCAAGCTCAAGACTATGATATTGCTTATAAACTGTTTGAAGAACGGCCCCAACATATTCTGGCTGAAATAGAACGAAAAACCGGTGCCAAGATTTTTGCTGGCCAATCGAAACGATCAATGCCGGTTGCCCAGGCTTCACCTAACGGTTCTGACAAAGACCGAGCTGCTCAACTATTAAAGCAGTCACGTGCTGACCTACAATCAGGACGCTATGACTCGGCTCGTGAGCTAGCACTTCAAGCAAGTCAACTTGAAGTTGCCTATCGATTATTCGACGATCGTCCAGAGTTGGTACTCGACGAAATCAAACGCGCCCAAGCAGGTGGTGGCTCTTTGGCAGCAGCCAATCGTAGCAACTCTACTGTCACTGTTCCTCAAGGGGCACCTAAAGTACAGGCAACAGAACTTCTGCGACTTGCTCGCTTGGATATTAAAAAGCGAAACTTTGACAATGCACGTCAAAAAGTGAATCAAGTACAACAAATGCAAGTCTCATATGACTTGTTTGATGACCGACCTGAATTGGTACTTGCTGCCATCGATCGAATTTCTGATGAAGCAGCCACCACTTCAGGAATCAAAGGTTTACAACAGAATCATGACGCCGTACGACCACGCATTAATCGTTTGATGCAACAGGCACAGGTTGCATTGCAGCAAGGGAATAAAGATGAAGCGCTGATGCTTGCCTCATCTGCTCAAAAACTTGCACAAACACTCAAAATGAAATTTTCACCTAACAGTGAATCTCCTGCTGATTTCATCCAACGTGTAGGCATCAGTTCTGAGACTAAACTGAATCCTGGAACAACTCAATCTACCAATGGCAATTCCAACCCGAAGTATGCACGACAATTGATTGCATCTGCTCGCAAGGATCTTGCCAACAATAGAGTAGAAGAAGCGCGACAAAAAGCGGAAGCCGCACAAAAGGTTGATACTGCTTATACTCTGTTTGAAGATCGTCCGGAGCAAGTTCTAGCAGACATTCGCAAGATGGCAGGCCAACCTGGTGGGCTCTCTCGTGAACAACTTTATGCAGCAGAAAATGAACGTAAAAAACAGTTCTCACAGAAACTTGTTGCTCAGGCAAGAACGGATATTAAAGGCGGGCGTTATGATTCAGCACGCGTCAATGCTCAGGAAGCATTGCAGGTTGGTGCGGAATTCAAGCCTGGTGAAGACAGTCCCCAAGCAATCCTGAGAGATCTGGAAAGCAACGTAGGCGTAAAACCGGGCCAAGTGGCTCAAATGAAAAACAACAATGCTAGTGAAATAGCCGTGATTCATCCCGGTGCTTCTGCACTAGAACTGTATAATCTGGGAATGCAGCGTTTGTCTGAAGGTAATCGTGGAAGTGCTTATCAAGCATTTTTGGCCGCTTATCAGTCGGGTGAAAAACTTGATACTCATCGTGCTCAACAGCTTCAAGATGCTGTGCGCGAATTGGCTCCTTCTCGAGCTGACAAGATTCGATTAGTTAAGAATCAGACGACTCCTGTTGATCCAACAGGAGACACGAAAGAACCGAGCACAATTGATCTGGTGCAACAGAAACAGGCAATTCAATTCAGTCGTCTGCGATCTGAAGTTCTGAATGCAATTTTCAAAGCAGAACGAATGCGTGAATCTGCTCCCACGGAAGCATTGGGAGTGATTGATGAGACGATGTCAAAAGTTGAAAGTTCCAACCTCGATAAAAAATCGATGACAACACTCATTGGTTCCTTACAACGGACGCGTGAGTCCATTGATTCTTTCCGCAAGCAAGTTGCTCCCCTGGAAGAGTTGAAGAAACGCAACCAGGAAGTGAAAGATCATTACAATAAAGAAATCAAAACTAGAATCCGTGTCGAACAAGAAGTTGCTGATCTGGTTCAGAAATTTAATGATTTGATCGAACAGCGTCGTTATGCAGAAGCCGAAGTCGTTGCCAAGCAGGCAAAGGATCTTGATCCACAGAATCCTGTCACTGTGACTATGGAGTGGAAGGCACGCTTCATCCGACGTGAAGAATCAAATAATGCAATGCGAGAACGCAAAGAGCAGAACGTTTGGAATCAGCTCAATGATGTAGAAGAAGCATTAGCAGATGCCTACACCCCTGACATTAAATTTGGTCCTGGTGGTGCCAAGGAATGGTCAGAACTAACCAAACGTCGCAACAAATATCACGCGAAAAACCACAATCAGAAAACAGAAAAAGAAATCCAGATTGAAGAAAGCCTGGATCGTCCTGTGAATCTTCAATTTGAAGGTGAATCTCTGGCAGAAGTGATGAACAAGGTTCAGACGTTAACCGGCATCAATATATTTCTGGATACTCAGGGATTAGAAGAAGAAGGTGTTACAACAGATGCCCCTGTTACTATTAACGTGAATGGTATCAAGTTAAGAAGTGCACTCAATCTGCTTCTGGAACCATTGAATCTTTCTTACACAATTGATAACGAAGTTCTGAAAATCACGAGCCGTATTCGGCAGCAGGGAACACTGAGGACAGAAACTTACCCTGTAGCAGATCTTGTGGTACCGATTCCGAACTTTGCCTCAAGCGGAAGTATGGCTAGTAACCCCTATAGCCAAATGGGGGCAGTCAGTTATGGTTCAGGCTTCGGTGGAAACCAAGCCGCCCCCGGAAACTTTCAAGTAGCCGATCCGGTCATAGGTGGTATCCCCGGTGGTGCTAATCCTTGGAATAATAATGGTTCTACTGCTCAGGTTGCCGGTGGTGGTTCAAATATTGACTTTGATTCACTCACAGAATTGATTGTTTCCACAGTCGAACCCGATTCCTGGGAAGAAATTGGTGGTGCAGGCAGTGTGCGACCTTTTGAAACCACTTTAAGTTTGGTAATTCGTCAAACACAAAAAGTACATGATGAAATTGCTAACCTGCTTGAACAGTTAAGAAGATTACAAGACCTGCAAGTCACAATTGAAGTTCGGTTTGTGACCGTCTCCGACCGATTCTTCGAACGTATTGGAGTCGATTTCGACTTTAATGTTCAGGATACTGTTGGAAGTCCAACGATTGATAACAACGGAAACCCTGTACCCGCCTTTGGTCAGGTGGACCTTCTTTCAAATGCAAACCAGGGTGGTGGTGGTCAGCAAGGTGGTCAGCAAGGTCAACAAGGCCAAACAACAACGGGACAGACTGGTGGAGCGGGAGTCGCTCCCTTTAGTAACCCACCGACACGAACGCTACTCAACTTTGATACTTGGCCCAAAAAAGGTTCGATTGCAGGGTTAAGTTCACCAGAGTCATTTACTCCAGACCTTGATGTTCAGTTCCGACAGGGATCATTTGAAATCGGTGTTCCTGAATTTGGTAGCTTCAATGCGAACGCTGGTGTCAACGTTGGTTTAGCGATTCTGAGTGATATCGAAGCCTTCTTCTTCATCAATGCTGCTCAGGCAGATGAACGATCAAACCTGTTGTTTGCTCCTAAAGTAACACTGTTTAATGGTCAGGTTGCCTTTGTGACTAGTAACGTATCACGTCCCTTCGTGATCAGTCTGGTTCCAACCGTAGGTGACTTTGCTGTCGGGTTCACTCCCGTGATTGCGAATATTCCTGAAGGGGTCTCTCTGACGGTATCAGCCGTGATCTCAGCAGACCGACGTTATGTACGACTTTCAGTTAACCCAAACTTCACTAATGTAACCGACGTCTTTACCTTCTCCTTCCAGGGCGGGGGTGCTGGCGGTCAGCAAGGTCAGCAAGGCCAGCAAGGTGGCCAGCAAGGTGGCCAACTTGGTCAACAGGGTGGTGGAAACTTTGGTAACGGAGTAGGAACTGGTGTTGGTGGTATTGGTGGTGTTGGAGGTCAAGGTGGACAAGGTGGTCAGCAAGGCCAGCAAGGTCAGCAAGGACAACAAGGCCAGCAAGGACAAGGTGGTGGTGGCTTGGGTACAACCACAATTCAGCAGCCCGTTGTTGAACAGGTTACTGTAACTACAACAGTTAGTGTGCCCGATGGTGGTACTGTCCTATTAGGCGGTGTGAAACGACTCCGTGAAGGTCGCAGTATGGCGGGTGTGCCAATTTTGAACAAGCTTCCTTACATCAGTCGTCTGTTTAAGAATACAGGTGTCGGACGTGAAACCGAAAGCTTGATGATGATGGTGACCCCCAGGATCATTATTCAAGAAGAAGAGGAGGAAGCACTCCTCGGATACTAAATATTAGGAATCGTCTTACTTTCAGACGATTCCAGAAAATTGCAGATCGCGGGATCTGCAGAGGGGCTGGTCGTCAGCAGCCCCGGGCTCTGGCCGTCGCGAATTCTCCCCCCCTTGATTCGCGGCGGCTTTTTTTATGCTCTAAAACAAAAGCCCACTTCACCTCGCTTCTAGATTGAGGATGTCCGAATTTCTCTTGTGACAACCACCCGAAATCAGCTAGACTTCTGCTGGCGTTGATTAAATTCCATTTCAATAATTAATGATAGGAATTAGTGGTGTTTTCAAAAACGACTTTTCTGATTGCCGCATGTACTTTGGTTTCTAGCATTCTCATGAGTTCTCAAACAGAAGTTTGGGCTAAGGCTCCTGAAACATATCGTGTGAAAATGGAAACGACCAAAGGCACGTTTTATATTGACGTCAACCGTAGCTGGTGTCCGAACGGAGCAGATCAATTTTATAACTTGGTGAATTCCGGTTTTTATACTGATTGTGCTTTTTTTAGAGTGATTGAAGGCTTCATGGCGCAAGTGGGAATCAATGGCAGTCCGGATACTCAAAAAAAATGGCGAGATCAAACAATTCAAGACGATCCCATTACAAAATCTAATCTTAGAGGCTATGTTTCATTTGCCAAAACAGGAGCCCCTCATTCACGGACCACTCAGATCTTCATCAACTTTGGGGACAACCGCCGACTAGACAAATATGGTTTTGCTCCCTTCGGTTATATTTCAGCGAAAGGCATGAAAGTCGTTGATGCGTTGTATTCAGGCTATGGCGAAGGGGCACCCACTGGTCGCGGCCCTTCCCAGGGACGGATTCAAGAAGAAGGAAATCAATATCTGAAACAGGATTTTCCTCGCCTCGATTACATTACTAAAGCCACAATTGTGCAAAAATAGAAAGTAAATCAGCAACTCTATTTGTCCAAATGAGGTTGGATAAACAGTGCCTTTTTTTCACCAGGCAGTGTGAAATCGAACCCGCAGCTTTGAAAAAACACATCGGACGATGTCACCACCATAACTTCCAAAATGTTTCTGTGGTGTGCCCTCTCAACACATGCGGCAACCAGCTTCTTGCCGATACCACCTCCCTGTCGATGTTCTGC
>JAJDEK010000262.1 GCA_029259875.1 Planctomycetaceae bacterium | reverse complement strand
CCGCGATTTGAGTACGTTTCTCTTTGCTTAGTTCGGGGCCATCAGGTTTAGCATCATCATTTTCTGCTACGATCGCGTATGCTCTCTGGATTGATTCATCGAGCAAACTCTCTAAGCCGACGGTATCACCGGATCTTGTTTTATAAGGCCGTTTATTCTTTCCTAAAATGGTTCCAAAACTGACATGCTGTAATGCAAGATCAGTAAAGCCCCATTCTTTTACTGTAGCAAACAACAGTTGAAAATGTTCGCTCTGTCTAGAATCAACGACGTACAGCACTCGGTCTGCTTTGAGCTGTTCAACACGATATTTGATTGTGGCAAGGTCCGTTGTTGCGTAGGTGAAGGCACCATCCTGCTTCTGTACAATAGAAGGGGCTTTGAAGTCTTCAATGAATACACAAATCGCACCCTCACTTTCAGTCGCTAGTCCTTTTTCTTTGAGATCAGCGACGACATCCGCCAGCATAGGCTGATAGTAACTTTCGCCCAAAGTCATGTCGAAATGGATATCGAGTCGATCATAAACAACCTGAATCGCTTCAAGGCACTCCGGAAGAAACTGTTTCCAGAGATCAAGATTTTCGGCATCTCCAGCATGGAGTTTTGCTGTTTCTTTACGTGCCAGTTTGGCGATTTCAGGAAATGCGTCAGCCTTGTTTTTCAAGTCAGCATTTTGTTCGAATTCAGCCAATTTTTCCTGCATCGATGTCAGTTCTGACTTTCGTTCACCGATATCTGATTTTAGCTTCTTGAGTTGTTTCTGGGCCTTCTTATCTGATGGATCGTTGATCTCTTCCAGCGTTTTTAGTTTTGATTCCAGTTGCTCAACTTCGTTCTGACGCGTCGGAATGGCGTTCTTGGTTGCATGGTAATCGGATAATTGATTTACCAGGCGATAAAGGCGTGCCAACTCCTGTACGGGACTTTCTTGGAATGCCTCTTCATTGAGAAAATGCTTATACCCAAAAATGATCATACCAAACTGAGTTCCCCAGTCGCCGATATGATTATCGCCGACAACATCGTGCCCCAGGAACTGCAGAACCCGATAGTTGGCATCGCCAATCACCGAACTCCTTAAATGGCCCACATGCATCGGTTTGGCGACATTGGGGGCTGAAAAATCAACAACCACTTTTTGAGGAGTCTTGGCAGTGGCGACCCCCAAGCGATCATCGTTTACTAATTGTTTTGTTTGATTTTCCAACCAGTCTTGTTTCAATTTGATATTAATAAACCCAGGGCCGGCAACTTCCAGAGGCTCACAGATATCTGACAAGTTAACTTGCTCAACAATTCGAGCCGCAAGATCTCTTGGTTTGAGTTCTTTTGAACGATTCGCTAAAGGCATTGCAAAATTCGCCTGGTAGTCACCAAATTTTGCATCCTGAGACGCTTTCAACATTTCAATGACGGAAGACGGATCGTCGGTCCATTCTAATAAAGCTGGTTCAAATCGAGTTCTGAGTTCGTCAAGAATATTCATGTCACATTTCCAATAGCGGGACGCTAATCTCTATCTTCATTGGAAGATACTATGGCGAGAGTATTGATGCCCAGAATACACGCTGATACGTGAGAATGCTAGAAAACACGGTTCCGTTAAGCAGAATCAGCTTTGAAGGACTGCCAGTCCACTTTTTTGGCATCTGCCCAGAGACGTTCCAAGTCGTAAGTCTCGCGGGCTTCTTCAGTGAAAATATGTAGAACAATGTCTCCATAATCGCCCAGAATCCACTCACTGTCTTTGCCTTCGATATTGCGACGATGTGAGCTATTGCGTTTCATCAAAACACGAACCTCTTCTGCAATGGCGTGGCTTTGTCTTTGGTTGGCAGCCGTCGTGAGAATGAAATAGTCAAACAAAGGCGTAATTTTATAGACATCAAGTACAATGATATCTTTTCCTTTGAGACCATCACAGGTTTTAGCACAGATACAGGCGCGTTCTAAGCTGGATGCACCTTCAATTGAATTAGATTGTTCAGTATTGATTTTCGTAACCTTTAGCCTGTTTCAATCACTTAAAATAACTCTAATGCGTATTGAATAATAAACCCGGCCATGACAACAGAAACCATACTCATCAATTTAATCAGAATGTTCAGGCTGGGGCCACTGGTATCTTTAAAAGGATCACCAACGGTATCGCCTACTACTGTGGCTTTGTGCGCATCAGTTCCTTTACCGCCATGCGCACCAGCTTCAATATACTTTTTCGCATTGTCCCAGGCACCACCGGCATTAGCCATCATAATGGCAACTGCAAACCCACTCGTCAAGGCACCGACCAGAAGACCTACAACACCAGGAACCCCTAAAAGAAGGCCCACAACGATCGGTGAAAGTAATCCGAGCATTGCAGGCAGTATCATCTCTCGCTGAGCTGCTGCGGTACTGATTTCGACACAGGCGGCATAATCAGGTTCGGCTTCATTTTCCATAATGCCTGCTATTTCACGAAACTGACGGCGCACTTCATCTACCATCGCACCTGCGGCGCGGCCGACCGCTTTCATGGTCATCGCACAAAAGACAAAGGCAACCATCACGCCAAAGAAAACTCCTACGAGTACTTTGGGGTTCAGCAGTGAGAAATTATAAAAACGCGAAAAATCAGGGACGGTTGCTTTTTTGACGTCTACAATTTCTCCCCTTTCTAATAATTCGGAAATGTTAAGCCCAGAAATGATTGAGCCAACTTCCGCTTCTACAATTTTTTCGCGACCTGGAGTGATCTGAGTAAGATTTAGCGCCGGGAACAATAAAAATCCCTGGTTATTATGTTCAGAGTCTTGTCCCTCTTTGTTTGCTGTTCGCAACGCAACGCAGTTACTACTTAATTTGAGAGCTGATGTATTTGTCATGTCGTCAGAGATTGTCTCGACAATGGCAGAATGTTCTATCCAGCGTTCGTATCCGACGCGAACTTCTTCGACATAAGCAGCCAGTAAGGCCAACGCAGTCAATGCAGCGGAGCCAATGGCAAATCCTTTACCGGTAGCAGCGGTTGTATTTCCAAGACTATCTAGTGCATCGGTTCTCTGTCGTACAAATGGTTCTTGGCCGCTCATTTCAGCGTTTCCACCAGCGTTATCGGCGATAGGACCATAAGCGTCTGTTGCCAGAGTCACTCCCAATGTACTTAACATTCCCACTGCGGCAATCGCCACGCCATACAAGCCCATAGCGAAGATTTGAGCGTTCGCAAAATCGAACCCGGTACATAATCCAAATGACATAAGAATGGCGACCCCGATCACAACAATCGGAACCCAGACACTGTAAAAGCCTTCGGCAATTCCAGCGATAATCACTGTCGCAGGACCCGTTGAAGATTGATCTGCAATAAAACGCGTTGGTCTGAATTCGTCACTCGTGGAATACTCGGTCCATTTTCCGATTAGCCATCCTGAGACAAGACCACAGACAATTGAACCAAATACACCAAATAAGGAATTACCAACAACTAGAGGAGAATCAGCGGGAATCCCAGATGACTGCGAGGGAATCACCAGCATAAGCCAGACGAGTACAAATGCTGCAATAGAAACTCCAATCGCACTGCTGTCAATTCCCCTTGCTAATGCCTTCAATAAGTTCTTTTGTGTAGCGCCATCTTTGGTCTTAACCATGAAGATTCCGGTGACGGAAAGAAAGATTCCCACAGCCGCCAGACACATCGGAAGCAACAAGCACATCATTTGCATCTTGGGGTAGCCATGATAGGCGGCAACTCCGAGTGCACCACTGGCGAGAATGGAACCACAGTACGACTCATACAGGTCTGCTCCCATCCCTGCGACATCACCTACATTATCGCCGACGTTGTCTGCAATCGTAGCTGGATTACGTGGGTCATCTTCGGGGATGCCAGCTTCTACCTTACCAACCAGGTCGGCACCGACATCAGCAGCTTTTGTAAAGATCCCCCCACCAACACGCGCAAACAAAGCCTGGCTACTTGCACCCATTCCAAAGCAGAGCATGGTTACGGTAATATCAGACAGGCTCATTTCGACTACCCAGTGTAATACACCAAACCAGAGACAAATATCGAGTAAACCTAGGCCGACGACAACGAGTCCCATCACGGCGCCACTTCGAAAGGCGACCTGTAAACCACTATTTAATGAATCTTTCGCAGCGTGTGCTGTGCGTGCACTGGCGAGTGTGGCGGTTCGCATCCCAAACCACCCAGCCAGAGCAGAAAAGAAGCCTCCCGTTAAAAATGCAAAGGGAACCCATTCAGACTGGGTCTTCAAACCGAACGCCATGTATGCCAACAGTGCACACACAACTGCAAAAAATATTGTGACTACTTTGAATTGTCGATCCAGATAAGCGCGAGCACCTTCTCGCACATGTTCGGCAATTTTTTTCATCTTTGCATCGCCTTCACTTTGATTGACCATCCAACCGAAAAAACGGTAGGCGGTAAATAATGCGAAGATAGCGGCCCCAATGGCAATAAGCCAACTGATGATGACCGTTGATTGTTCGGCATCTGGTGGTGCACTAGTCGAAGTTTCTGCAGCAAGCAGAGGTGCTGAGCAGAACAAAGCGATGGTAGTTGAAGTGAGGAGGGCAGTTAGAAGACGAACCGGAGAGAAGCGAGCGCGACAATGAAATCTCATCCTTAGAGTTAACCCCATTTAAATAAGCCGTTGTAAATCTTGTTGTAAAACCGCAAAACCTCAGTCGATTTTGGGCAACAGTTATCAAAAAATTTTGAATAATCAAAAAATACAGTTGGAATTCAATCAAAAGTCTCTATTCGGAGGAGTTTAGCACGTGCAATTAATTTTGCAATAACAGCAACTTAACAAAGTTAGCTAAATGCAAAACTTAGAAGGGGAGAGAGAGCCAGGGAAATGAGCCCTAATCAAAGAGGAAAACTAGTCAGCAGAATCAGGATTGCTCTGCTGTACTGCGATTGAAGACCTCACTTGTATCGATGGCATAATCCAGATCAAAGACTTGTTCAAAATCGTAGAGATCGACAAAGTCTTCCAAGCGGTCATTATCTGTTTTTCGCATTCTGCCGTGTTCGATCATTTCAAAGACGATTTTTCCAAAGTCTTTGGTTGATTTGATTCCCCACTGCTTAAACACAGTTGTGGTCATTAATCCTAGTTGTTTTGTTGCAAGGATTTTAACACCTTCCAGAAGTTCCTGTCCTGAAACATGTGCTTCTTCTTGCTCTTTCTCGTTAGTGACAGTCTGCGCATAGAGTTCTTGCGCTTGTTGTAATGCTTCAAAAACAAAGTCATATGCATTGGGGTGATATTGCAATTTTGGTTGGGAAAGATTTGTAGTCGATGTCATATTTTCACCCATACCCTATTAGATTCTTAATAATAAATATCTTTTGTATATTCTAGTGTTTCGATCTGGGAGACTTTGGTCAAGTCTTTCTTTTCGGATATCACTTCAGATATTAAAAATATCAGTTGAATAATTTGAAAATCAACCTGTTTCGCCTCGTTTTCCGTGAAGAGCTTGAGTTAACGAATCCGAGCCTGCTCCATTTCTATTCATTCACTCGGAGGAGTTTCACTTTTTTTCTTCCTGATGACTTCCAAAATGTCTTTTCTATGAACAATTGTTTTTTTGGAATCCGCATAGATAACTTGCACACACTCTGAAAGGATTTCCTGGTTTGTCACTTTTGCCTCTCCCTCTTTGGTAATAATTGTTGAGCCAATCGGAGGGAGATCCTTTTTATAGTTCTTGTAGGTATCGTATTCATATCGCAAACAACATTTCAGTCGCCCACATCGCCCCGAAAGTTTATTGGGATCGAGAGATGTTTTTTGCAACTTAGCCATTTTCATGGAAACAGGTGGCATTTCTGTCAGGTGAGTTCCACAACAAACAGGTTTGCCGCAATCACCATAATCTGCCAGGAGCTTTGCTTCATCACGAACCCCGATTTGGCGCATTTCAATTCTCGACCGATACTTTCGAGCCAACGATTTCACTAGTTCGCGAAAGTCGACTCGTTTCTCAGCAAGATAATAAAAGATAACTCGTTCACCACCAAAAAGATGCTCGACGTCGACTAGTTGCATTTGCAGTTTGTGCTCATTCACCAGTTCCTGGCATCCTAGAAACTCTGCGCGTTCTTCATGGCGAGTCTTATCGCGTTGCCGATAATCGTCGTCTGTCACCTGCCGGATAATTCGTCCTGCTGGCGCGGCCTGTTTCATAAAAGAACGGACACGCTCAGTTGCAGGAGAGAGTACTTCTCCCCATTCTTGTCCGCGCTCGCTTTTAATGACGACAGCCGTGTTCCGATTTAATTCTGAAATTCCCTTACAGGTGAATTCTCCAATCAAACGGGTGACTCCGTATCGAACGATATAGCCTGTAACTTCGTTATTCATATATTACAATTTCATTGAAATGAGATTGAGTGAGGTAGCCATCGCACTACAGAAATGATCATTATAAAAAATGACGACCACCAGCAAGATTTTTATTATAGCTAATCTGTACCAATCAATACCCACTTGTTTAAGAGAAAATGACATTTTTTTGAAAAGCCAACGAGGTCACACAAGATCTTGGGTGAAATCGTCTTACTTCATCTGAATACTTCTAAGGTCTTCACTCAAACTCTCGATGCACAAGGCAATTGTCGCATTTTGGTTGATTTGTTCTTCTGTCAGAATGAGACGATCGAGCAGATTCCCTAGTTTCTCGATTCGATCTGCCGTTTCATCTGAAAAACCAGCGACAAATTGTTCGATTTGCTTCGAGTGAGAACCTGAGCCGTAATTGGCTGCATGTTGTATTGCCTGATGATAAAAATCAACACAAAATTTGATAATCCAGTTTGCCGTTTTCCGTTGGGTTGCCGTTTCACCTCCGATGTCATCAATGGCTTGCATAATGGATTGAGCAAACACTTGTGGCTGAAAAGGCTTTTTGCTCAGTTGTCGTGTGATGTTCACACGTAGTTCCTCTAAGCTCTCATCCAGTAATTGGCTCGCTGTGCTCAATGATCCTTCAGCTAACCGTGCCACTTGAATTGCCTGTTCTTCGGATTCGGCTAACTGCTGTTGGACTAATAATGCTGCGACATCTTCGTCTGATAAACGTCCGAACCGAATTGATTGACAGCGAGAACGAATGGTAGGCAATATGGCATCTAGTTCGCTGGCGATCAGAATCATTAAATAGTTAGCGGCGGGTTCTTCGAGCGTCTTGAGTAAGGCGTTGGCACTCTCGGCATTCATCTTGTCCGCATCATCAATGATCGCGATTCGTCGATCTCCGAGCATAGGACGCAGAGACATTTCATAACAAACGCCTTTTCGTCCGCGCTGTTCGTCCTTACCGATAATCAGACTTAAAGGGAGAATAGCTTTATCAGGAGGGCACTCGACACTGATTAAGTCTGGATGAGTACCAGCGGCCATTTGCTTACATGAATTACACTCATTGCAACAGACTAATTGATCGGCGGGAGTCTGTTGGCAAAATAGACATTGGGCGAGATGTCGCGCCACACGTTTTTTCCCAATACCAGCATTTCCCACAAACAACAAAGCGTGAGGCAAGCGGCTTCGTGACAAGCCGCGATGTAGCATTTCAAGAATTAGCTGATGGCCTCGTATTTGATCGGCTATCATTCGTCATCTCATTTCTTTTCAAACGCTGAATAGTCTCTTCTATTCCAATGCATGTGGTTGATCAGATTCAATTTGTTCGATCCAACCTAACACACTTCCTTCACGAACTTCTGCACCGGACTGATATTCACAGGAAACAATGGTTCCAGAGCAGGGGGATTCGACGTCAATAGTAACACCTGGGATCAACAATTCGACGACACGATCTCCTGTGACAACCTGTTCTCCCACTCGACTAAGCCACAAACTGACTTTCAAATTTTGGTCTGCACAGCCCAGTTGAGGAACGAGAATAGGTGTTGCCATTCAGGAATCAGTTTCCAGGACGGCAGCCATTTCGCCTGCGTTGTAACTGGAACGAACAAAGGGACCACTGGCAACCAGCTTGAAGCCCATAGCTCGAACTTGATCACCTACCTCATCAAATTCTTCCGGTGGGAGAAATCGTTCGACAGGCAAATTCTCGGGAGTCGGTTGCAGATATTGTCCAATGGTGATCATATCACAGCCTGCTGCCCGCAGATCAGCACAGACTTCCAGAACTTCTTCCCTGGTTTCTCCCAGCCCCAGCATCAGGCCACTTTTAGTGATAATCGAAGGATCCGTATCTTTGACCTGAATCAATAAGTCCAGCGTTCTTTGGTAAACAGCGTTACGTCGGACCCGATGATAAAGCCGGGGTACAGTTTCCGTATTATGATTGAATACATCAGGGTGTGCTTCAATTACCCGTTGAATGGCATTACGATCGCCTCGGAAGTCGGGAGTCAAAACTTCGATATCTGCTCCCGTACGTTCGCGCACCGCCAAGATACAATTATAAAAATGTTCCGCTCCGCCGTCGGGTAGATCATCTCGTGTCACAGAAGTAATGACAACATGCTTGAGTCCCAACCGTACTGCTGCTTCGGCGACGCGTTCAGGTTCATCAATTTGAACGGTTTCTGTCTTTCCCTTTGCGATAGAGCAGAATCCACAAGGACGCGTACAGACATTCCCCAAAATCATCAGTGTTGCCGTTTTGTGAGACCAGCATTCGGTTCGATTGGGACACTTCGCACTTTCACATACGGTAACGAGATTTAAATCATCAATCACATTACTCGTAAATGACATACCTGGTTTCGGGAGAGGTCTTTTCAGCCATTTCGGTAGTCGCTGCCTTGGTGCAGGTTGTGGATCGGACAATATATTAAGCGTGGACATAAACGTTTTTCTTTACTTTATGCAATAAGGGGTGTTTTGTAAAAAAATGGGTATTCTGGTAGCCAAATTTTAGCACAAGCTGTCTCACAATACTCTCGCGAACAGAACTCATGTTGGCTTCCCGCGTGAGTATCGCAGACAGAGATGTGAGTCGGTGGTCGTACTGATTGGAATCGATCAAGCGTAGTAATTTCATATCTGGTGAAACATTGATATAAAAGCCATAGTAAGAAATCCAAGATTGAATCGCAGCCCCCAGGCTGGCAAACTGCCCACAACGGCTAAAAATTCCTGCCGAGTCGGGTTGGGTTTGTGCTTCCACTCGTTGTTCTGCTGCCATATCTATGAGTGCTTGTTTTATCCCGATTTGGTAATCGTGAACGCACATACCAATTTGATTCAAGGGGAATAAGGGGTAAACGGCCAATTGGCCTGGCGCGTGCAATAGAGCTCCTCCACCTCGATTGAGCCAGCGAACGTCAATCTGTCCGGATTTGAACTCCTGATAGTATTTTGTGAGCTGGTTGCGGCTTCCTTCTCGTCCCACTGTGATGATTGGAGGATGTTCACAAACAAAGAGGACTGCCTGGTCTGTTTGTTGTCGACTCATTTCTTCTAAGGCGTGTTTTTGCAAGACCAACAATGAATCAAAATCGACACACCCCAGCATGTATATTTTGATTGCCCGGTTTTGTTTTTGCAAAAGGTCAGAATGAGGAGAATGAGTTTTCATAGTAATTGAAACCAGGGAAAGATCTTACTCCAACTACAGGCTTTGCTGTTACACATAGACATTTTCGAAGATTCAAGTTCCGCGTCAATCGTAGGGAGTCTGGATTTCATGACCAGCGATTCCTGAGAAACAGAATAGGTGTAAATGTATACTTCCGCAGAAGGATGTCGAGCCTGACTCCCACTACATTTTACTGCTGCGACTGACAAAACCAACTACGTAATACCTTATAGAATTTAAACTTGTGATACTTTTTCGCTTTACTGACCAAGTGGAACTTAAGAAACCGTCATAATCAGAATATTTTATAATTTCCATTTATTTTAAAAAATTGGAATATCCCATTCAATGTTTAGAATCCCTACATCCGATAAAGAGAGATGGATAAGAACCATATCGCAGTTTGTAATTTATTTGAACTCACCTGCTCTCACCAATCTCGTCATGTCAAACCCAATCAATATTCAGTCCTATCCAGCAGTAAATTCCAATCGGTAAGGAGAAACAAAATGCGACGCGGAAAAAAGATGCTCGCGATATTTTCAACTATGGTAATGAGTGCGAGTATCGCAGCCGCCGATGACCGCATTTTTGAATCGAAGTCCCCCTTCGACGCCATTCCCCCCTCGAAGGCAACGAATCAATTTTTCTCTAATCAGAGTGAAAAAGTAAAATCTTCTGAGGGAAGAATTACTATTTCTCGGACGAATCAGAAATCACCTGGGACGAACCAGCTTCCACCATCTAAACAATCTGCGAAAGCCAATCTCTCGCAGGTTCCCAATTACTACAAAGAACTCTTCGGTCAGGAACGTCCTTATCGTCGGTTGGAAGACAAGCAGCAGGCACAACAGGGTAAACGCTCAGCATTCCAACAAGTGGGCCATGCCGAATCTGCTACGAAGAAGAAAAAATATCGATTTGAAGAATTTTCTTCTAAGCAAGCTGATAAGAAAAGCATTGTGCATGCTGAATTCCAACAAGGCAATGATCAGTCTCGCAATGGCAAGATTCAACAGGTCAGTGCAGGTCCAAAAAATAATCAACAATTTCGCAGGCCTGCAGATTTGAATCAGGCAACGTCTCAAAAACCAAATGTTACGATTCCACGTATTCCCAATCAAAAGAGTGTTGAAAACAAGCATCACTTAACATTTGAGCAAACGCAAAATAAAGTCAAATCGACTCAGCCTACCGGAATTACGATTTCAGCACCCATACAAAATCGTAGTGTTATTCAAAAAGCTCCACTGCCTGTTGGTGTTTCTTCTAAAGTCTCTACATCTAAAGTTTCTCACAAGTGGACTAAGAAAACTGAAATCAATGTAGGCCAGGAATGTAAGTTTGAACTTGAAATCAAGAACGAAGGTCAACAAACGACTAATGACGTTCTTGTGGAAGCTTTCTTTCCAGTTTCAGTCCGGTTAACGAATGCTGCTCCACAACCTACTTCAAGTCGCGATCATCTGGAATGGAAATTTGAATCGCTGAAACCTGGAGAAACGAAGACGATCCAGATTTCTATGATTCCCAGTCAGCGTGGAGCGATCTCGGCTACCGCCAATGTTCGGTTTACGAATACATTATCTCAATCGTTTACGGTTGCAGAGCCACTGCTGCAAGTTGCTGTGAAAGGGCCAACCAATGTCATGATTGGTGAACCCGCTTCTCAGTCTGTGACAATCTCCAACCCAGGAACAGGAACATTACATAATGTTATTCTGGAAGCAGAAATCCCACCAGGACTAGAACATGTTACCGCTGAATTTCTGCAAATGCAGGTCGGCTCTCTGAATCCTGGTGAGACTCGTACGATTCGACTTGCATTAGCCGCTGTTCTGGGTGGTGAGCAAGTTGTGAGAGTTCAGGCGAAAGCGGAAGGTGGTTTGGTTCAAACTACTCAAGCACGTGTGAACGTGATTGCTCCTAAAGTACAAGTTGCCATTGATGGTCCCGGGCTTCGTTACAAAGGCCGCAATGCTCAGTATGTGATTACGACAATCAATGACGGAGCCGCAGCAACAAACAATGTCAGGGTTTTACACAGGGTTCCTGAAGGCTTCGAATTTGTAAACGCTGACCACGGCGGACAGTATAATCCGGAAGACTCAACTATCAGTTGGTTCCTCGGTCGCATGGAACCAGGTCAGTCTTCAAACGTCAAATTGAAGTTGAAAACTAAGACGATTGGTAACTATGTCCATCATGTGCGGGCAGTTTCTGAGCACAATGTCAAATCTGATGCTCAGCTACAAACCCGAATTGAGGGAACGGCACAACTTGTTCTGGAAATTTCCGACTTGGACGATCCCGTCGAAATTGGTGCTGAAACCGGATACAAATTGATTGTCAAAAATGATGGAAGTAAGTCTGCTTCAAATGTTTCAATCTCTTGCGAACTTCCACCAGGAGTCCAATTGATCTCAGCAACCGGTCCTACACAGCATATCTCAGAAAATGGAGTTGTTGTCTTCAAATCTCTGGGAGACTTGGCACCAGGAGGCTCGGTGAATTACCAAGTGATTGTGCGTGGATCTGTCGAAGGAAATCATCGCTTTAGAGCACGTCTTGCCAGCGACTCCATTCGTGATCCACTCATCTTTGAAGAGTTGACTCGATTCTATAAAGACTAAATGTGAATCACTCAGTGATATACAAAAACGAAACCAGGTCAGCATTTAACTGACCTGGTTTTTTTCGTTGTTGTAATAGTCTTTGTTGAGTTCAGGATTAGTACGTCCTCAGAACTACTGATTTCTCTGCCAGATCATTAACTGATGATGTGGCTTCCCTTTTTTGCCATTGGATACTTTCAGTACCAGAGACTTGAGTGCCTGATTCTGTTTTAGTACTTGTTGGAACTCACTCAGATTTTGTACTGGGGTACCAGCTACTTCTTCAATCACATCATATAAGTTAACGACTCCGTAGAGAGGGCTTTCTTGAGCCACATCCAAAACAAGTAACCCCGACTGTGATTTCTCGAATCCCAGTTGAATCGCAAGTTCTTCATTCATTGCATACAGTTGTAAACCTGAATCGCTTAGTGCTTTCTCATTGTTATTATTCTTAATGCGCTGAAAGCTTGTGGATTCAACCGAAGGCCCTATTCGTATTGAAGACTGTTCAGATTCGCTTTTCTGCTTTCGTTCTAGTTCATCCAGAATTTTCCGGTTTGCCAATTCCACCATGACATTGATTTTTCGACCATTCCTCAGCAGGACTACGCTGGCACGCTTATCGATTGGAGTCAGGCTCACCAGATTGATCAAGTGATTTTGATCTAGGACATCAATTCCGGCAAAACTGAGAATGATGTCATCATATTTCAAATTTGCGCGGGAAGCAGGTGTATTTGAAATGACTTTAACCACACGCGCACCACGTACGCGATCCATCTTCAAACGGCTCGCAGTTGCTACGCTAAACTCAGGGTCAAGCTGAACTCCGAGGTAAGCGCGATATACTTGACCATACTTGACGAGTTGGTTGAATACATGACGAACGAGTTTACTGGGAATACTAAAACCAATACCATCATTACCGCCACTGTTAGATGCAATCGCTGTATTGATGCCGATGATTTTCCCTTCGAGATCAATTAAAGGTCCACCACTATTTCCCGGATTGATGGCAGCATCTGTTTGCAAAAAATTCTGATTAAGAACTTCAGAGCCACTTCCTAATTGGAGAGAACGACGACCTTTCGCACTGATGATTCCCAACGTGACTGATTCACTCAACCCAAAAGGGCTTCCCATCGCCAATACCATATGTCCGATATCAAGGTTATCACTGTCTCCCCAATCTGCCGGTAAAAGATCAGTAGCGTTTACCTTTAAAACAGCGAGATCAGTATCCTTGTCTTCCCACTTACGTTGCGGGTGTATAAGACGTCCGTCGTGCAATTGAATTGATATGGATTTACCATTTGAACCCCGAACCACATGCCTGTTCGTAACGATAAACAAACCAGAAGATTCTTCGCCTCGCACGATAACACCTGAACCGGTTTCTTCTACAGCTCCACGTGGTGTTTGTCGTTCACATTGAATGTGTACTACACTGGGTGTCGCTAGTTTCGCAATTTTCGCGAGGTGCTTACTGCCTTCGTGTAGCGATGAGAGAGGGAGAGTTGTAGAGATATGTTGTCGAGCGATTCCCTGTGCAGGAACCTTTGCTTCCAGATGTTTTGAGTTCAAGGGAGACTCAAAGCAAGTGCTCCACAATGAAGCAGAGAGAGTAAACGCAAGCACTAAAACGAGCGTGTATCGATTTTTCATATTGCAAGTCTTTCAGCGGGACCCAGGACCGATATTTTTGCATAACAGCTATTTCTAGCTACGGCAAAATAAGGCACTCCTTCGCCAACTGCCGGACGATTTTGATTACAGGAAATCAGCAATTGATCAATTTCAAATAAAGTGATTTCCGGTAATGCAAAGGATCACACTACTGATTGCTATTAATCTCTCCAATAACGCAAACTATTGATGGAGAAAAGAATGGCTTGTGAAGAGATAAATAAACTCACAATCAAATCTTATGAATCCTCTTTCTTTGATATCGGAAGGAGAGTTTATTTTTCCATATCCAAATCATGGATTCTCACATCTTGATCGTTAAGCCGACCTTCAAATTCGTAGGCATTCTCCCAATCGCTACCAACATCACTATTGGGTAAGCCCATTGATTCGCGCTTTTGCGCACAATCGACGCAGAACATGGTATAGGGAACAGCCTTAAGTCGAGCAATTGGTATACTTTTCGTACAGGCTTCGCAATGACCGTAGCGCCCTTCTTGAATCAGTGAGATCGCGCGGCGAATCTGTACTAACTCTTGAGACTCAATTTCTGCTAAATGCGACTCTAACCCCTGACGGGTTTCGCGAATAGCAGCATCGCCACTATCTTCTACAATAGCGCGGCTGGCTGAGGAACCTTCTGAACTCCCAGTCACCAGTTTTTTGAGTACATCTCGTCTAGTTAAGAGTTGCTTGTGCAACCTGACTATTGCGTCTTTTCGTACCACTCTCTCTTCCCCTCATAATAATCAATTTCGGCATGTAGGTTCAAAAGTTGTTATTTCAAAAGCATAGCTTTTAAAAGTTCTCAAGTGACGAGAAACCTTCGCAATCGACTTTCGTTTTGTAGGAACTCATCCGCTTCTATTATTCTCTACGTGAATTAAATGTCGATAGTTGGAAACTTTCTAAATGATCATTTGTTACATAAGTCGTTTTTTCAAAATAACTTATGAAAGATGCTTTTATATGTGTCCTAGAAAATCATCTCTTTGGTCACCTACTAGAACTAAATAATATATGATCCAGGATTAGGTAGCGTATGTTTACTGCAGCGTGGAGTTTAGGTTTTCCTGATATTGACCCATCTGACTGATTCCTATGTAATACGCGGCCTGCTTTTCTGAGCCATGCTTCTGGTTCAATTGCTCTATAGATAATCAGTGATTGGGAAACGTGTTCACAACCTTCGACCGTTATTTGTTAAAACGATATTTCCATGTCTTCATTATTGGATTCATGGCTACCTATGGTTTGTTTGTAGTCTTTGATGGCTTCACTAATATCGATGAATTTCAAATGGCCGTGGAAAATGATCCTTCGGCCAGTTTGTTTTGGACGATGTTTCAACGCTACTTGTATCAATCTTGCATGTTCTTTGATATGGTCAGCCCGATCTTGACTATCCTTTCAGGCGTCGTAGTCTTTTCTTTAATGGTTCGTCACGGAGAACTCAACCCCGTTCTTTCGGCAGGAATTCCTACTTACCGACTGGCAATTCCTTTGGTAGTAGCCACGATTACCGTCAACTGTTTTATGGTTGCAAATCAGGAGCTTTTAATCCCCAAGATTGCCGACAAAGTTCAGGCAGATCGTAGTGATGGAGGTTCTAGTAATCAATTTGTGGAACCTGTTTATGATTTTAGTACGAGGATTATGATCAACGGGCAGAAGTTATCCCTTACTGAAAAGATGATGTATAATGCAGAATTCGTTCTCTCCAAACCCACTGTGCATGATTTTGTGACACTAAAAGCAGGAACAGCCTTTTATCATCCCCAGACACCGAACACCCCGGGTGGCTGGTTACTGAAAGAAGCGTCTCCGCGCTATGATGAATTGCAAATCGCGGAATTTGCAAAAAAAATGATTCTTCCCGGAGACGATCCAAAGGATGTTTTTATAGTGACTGATGTCGGCTGCGATCAATTATGTAATCGAAATGCGAGTGCTTTGATCTCGACCCCTGAGCTGATAGCGAGAATCAATAACCCGTCCTTCAGTGACCTCTCAATTCGAAAACAGACGATGGACTTACATTCGCGTTTAACACGCCCTTTCATGAATCTGATTGCCGTCATGGTATCAATTCCGTTTGTACTTCGAAAAGAGAGCCGTAGTCAGATCCTGAATATTGCCGTTTGTGCTTGTGTTATGGGAGGGCTGTTCGTAATTTCTCAGTGCTTCACTTATCTGGGAAGTACGAACCTAATTACGCCAGATCAAGCCGCCTGGTTTCCGGTCATCACTGGTGGGACTCTCGCTGCCTGGTTTTCTAATCGTATTTGGACTTGATTAGAATCTGCTTTAGAGCCTTAGCCACTCTGTCCCAGATCCATTAATTGGCCAAATCGATCAAGCACCCGAATTTTTAATGGGGCAAACCGAGGTTGGTCGAACTCTCCTTTTTCTACCAAACGTAAAGCCACTCCGCGCGTTTCATGTAAAATGATTTCATCTCTTCGTAAGTCAGCCACACGTA
>JAJDEK010000261.1 GCA_029259875.1 Planctomycetaceae bacterium | reverse complement strand
ACGTATTCCATCACATAGTAGTAGGTCTCATTATCAACACCACTGTCATAAAATTCAATTACATACTGATTGTGCATCTTTTTGAGTGCTTCGATTTCGCGATGAAATCGCTCGACGAAGCCGGGTTCACGTGCGAGGGCACCCGGTAGAACTTTGATGGCAACTTGTTGATCAGTGTGAATATTAGTGGCAAGATAAACTGACCCCATTCCGCCGGCGCCAATTTTTTTCCCGATCAAATATTCGCCCAGCCTTTCTGGGGTCGCTTCGTTTTCGTGCTTGTTCAAGGTTGCTACTCGATTTTGAGATGAATTTAAGGCCGTTGAATGATGGAGTTGTTCATGGATTTATCGATTTTATGTTGTACAGTGTCCAAGAACAGTTGGAGGTCTATAATCTCATCGATCATTCAGTAATTATATTATTGCTACATCTATTATGGTTGAATCTATGTCTGATGCAAGAACGAAGGCAGTTCTCCTGATTGCGCATGGCAGTCGGCGCGAGGCGGCCAACCAGGATCTCGTAAAACTGGCTGAGATGCTGCGAAAACGGGAGCAATTTCCTGTGATTGAGATTGCCTATCTTGAGTTAACAACTCCAACGATCCCTGAAGGAGCCGCGCAATGTGTGGCAGCCGGGGCAGATGAAGTTCTGATGCTGCCTTATTTTTTGTCTGCAGGCGTGCACGTGCAGAGTGA
This sequence comes from Planctomycetaceae bacterium, assembly GCA_029259875.1. Classification (GTDB taxonomy): domain Bacteria; phylum Planctomycetota; class Planctomycetia; order Planctomycetales; family Planctomycetaceae; genus Gimesia. Next base: position 6,203 of record JAJDEK010000261.1, on the reverse strand, counting down.
TTTAGAGCAGTATCGAGAAGAATTTACTGCTAAGTATCCTGGTATCATATTCCGACTGTGTTCCCATTTGGGCTTGCATCCGTTGATGTTAGAAATTGTGGTGGATCGGTTGAATGAAAAAGAAGATCGGTCAACCTGAATGAATCATCAAATAAAAAAGGGTACTCTTCAGAGTACCCTTTTTTCTCGCAATGACGGACTGACTTTTCAATCAGTTCGTTTTGGTATCTGATATTTTACCATAAGCCTTAAACACGATGGGTGTATTACGTCCAGCAATAGTGACAGTAAACTCTTCCGAGTAATCACCGGGCTTATTAGGGGGAGTAATTGTCAACGGTAAAACGTGAACTGGTTGTGCTGCTTTTGGCATCCGAATTTTGAATGCTTCGTCATCTGATTCGCATTCAATTTTATTGATTTCGAATGGCTTTTTGCCACGTAAAACGACATTGACCGTTTTTTCCTGTCCGGGAACCATCATACCCAGTGAAACAACTTGGGGAGTGATGGTAATATCTGGCTCTACTTTCGCTTCGACCAGCAAAGGAACAGTCTTGAAATTGGTATCATTCGTATTGAGAATGAGTTGTTCACGGATTGGTCCGAGTGGTGTTCCCGGAGCAAGCGTCAGCATCACGTTGTAATTAACGCGTCCACCACCACGGGCCGTTTCGACTGCTTTGGCCGTGACTGAAGGATTTTTAGATTGGATGTCGGTGATTGCCCAGTCATCGCGACCTGCATATGCTAATCCGACAGTGGTCTTTGCACCTTTTCCCACTTCGACGGATCCAAAGTTAGCAGCACCTGGGGTGAAGACAACATCGGTACGGATATACGCAGTAATGGGAATCCGAACTTCAGCATACTGCGGAGCATCGATGGTAATAATAACGTTCGAATCTTTTCGTCTTTGAAAGCGTGTGGTGTTCATTTTTACTGAGATGTAACCTTCTTCTCCACTTGCCAGAGTGCTTTTAGAAGGTTCTGCGGCAGAGCATCCGCATGTCGTTCGTACATTCGAAATATGAACTGGGTCTTTGAGGTTATTTTTAATTTTCAGACGGTATTCGGCATCAGAGCCGCGGGCAATAACGCCAAAGTCGATTTTGTCCTTCTCGAACAACTTCTGAGCCCATTCTTGGCCGTAGGAAGTTGAGCCGCTCAACACAAACAAAATCAAACCCAGAATACCAAATCGGAAACTACTCTTTACAAACATGGTTGAATCTCACTTCTGCAAAAAAGAATTAACTTCGATGTATGAATAAAGTTGAGGTGCTGAGATCTGTTAAAGGGTAGGAAAAATTAACCGACTTTCAGCACATCACTCTTTCATCAATAGTGCAGAATCCATTCACAGAGACGTTTCACACTACTTATAAAATCGGGCTCAGACAAACTTTTGGGCATTTTCTGAAAATCAGAATCGCTAAGAGTTTATCAAACCTACATTATAGTGAGTTTATGTGTCCAATATCAAATTTGATATTCAGATCAATAAGATATTGGCGTGTGTGACAAATACATCAGTCGGCATCGACACTTTGGAGATGGCAATTTAGTTGCCATGCGGTGAATTGTCAATGTTGTCTATTTCTCTTTCAAACTGCTAGTGCTCACCGGATTAAGCAGACTAATCCGACTCGATTCAGGTCCTTTTAGGGGCATGTTTGGAATGTCGCAAATAGTTTCCATAACTGGTTTTGAGTGAATACTGACCGCATGCGGATTTTCCATTAAAACTGGTGAAGATTGATTCAATCGTTGTGCCTTACCGGCTTGAAATGACATATTTTGACTGGCTTATCTAAATTGATTGAAATGGGTCTTTTACCAGTTCGGAAGGACTCTTAAAGCAATGCATCTCAAATCGAAAATAATCGACTTTCTTTGATTTCATCGCAGCCGCACTTTTCTGGAGTGATACGCTTGGAAATAGAGTGTGCTTCGTTTTAAGCCACTCTGGCAAATATAACAACAGAATGATAAGGGAGATGGGATGTCTCTCGATATCACGCCAGTCTGGTTTCCATTGCGTGAGTCAACTGGTTCGTTTCATACAATATCTAAAGAGTTTTGATTTTAGCGTGAATGATTATGAGAAACATCACTGCATCTTTGTAGTGGGTATTAAGAACTTCAGTTCGGTCTCATTGAAACAGGGAGCATTAGGTTAAGATGATGAACATAAAAACTGCCAAGGCAGGTCTTGCCGGACTGTTGGTTCTGGGAATGGTCTGGATGGCAACAGCGCGTCCGTTAGAAGCGGGGCATAAATGTAATTCAGGTCATTGTAAACATGGCGGAAAGAAACTACTTGGTTCCGGGAAATGTTGTAGTCCCTGGAAGCTCGGCCATAAACATAAACACAAGCATAAATGTAAATCCGGATGCCAGGCTTCTGCCTACGGTGACGGGACTATTGCAGATTATTATTATCAAGGAGCCGTCTATGGTGGAATGGGAAACAGTTCGAGCAGTAGTTGCCAGTCGTGCCGGTCTGGAGGCAGTGTTGCTGGTGCTTATGGGATGTCAGCCGGTGGTGTTGTACCGCCGCCATTAGCGATACGCGGAATAGCGATCCATCCTACCATTCTGCATTATCCTGGAACGAGGGGGACCGCGTATTCCCGTCCGACCCGCATGATGCCTGTGGATGGACCAGATAGCCATCCCCGCGAAGCGGGTTTGGATATCTATGCACCTGGTGCGACGGATATTCGGGTTGTTGCGTTGAATGTTCAACGGGATGAGATGATCGGTTACCGTGATCCTGCGAACGATGATATTTGGGAATTCGTAACAAAGCGTCCTTTGATTCCTGGAGTTCAACACGTTTATCAGGTTTACGCGATTTTCCCAGAGACTGGAGATGTTCCACAAACCCGACGAGTCCGTTTGATTATGGGACGAATCGTTGAACTGAGTTACAAGAAATATAATAAGAATTATAAATAGTGCAGATCACACTTGCTTGTAGCGTATTTAGAGCTATTCGAGCCTTATAACGCCCGATCATAGGCTGCGATGTATTGTAAGAGAAGCTCTAACAGTTTCGATTCGTCCCACAGCACCCACGCTCTGTTTTGAATGTTGTAGTATTTTGAGTTGCGAAGACTGGCTGCTGATTAGCCAGAACGATTCCACTCAGCTATCATGTTCTGAACAGGGCGTGTTTTTTGTGGTGGCACAGCCCGCATCATTTCATTCTATTGAGAGTTGAAGCAGGCCGATTCGTGAACGAAGTGGAATATTTGAGAATCATCTCAGGTCAAAGAACGGACTGGAGAGCCCGATTTCTCAAACCCTGCCTCTGGTTTTTAAGTTTACCTTACCGAGTTGTTGTTCTGATTCGAAATCGGATGTTCGATTGGCGTTTACGATCGATAGCGAGCACCACTGCTCCCGTGATCAGTTTAGGAAATCTAACAACCGGTGGCACAGGTAAGACACCCTTAGTTGCGTATCTGACGCAATGGTTTCAAAAACAAGATGTCAAGGTGGCCCTATTGAGCCGCGGGTATCGTTCTTTGCCCGGCGAAGTGAACGATGAAAAATTATTACTTGATCGCCTTTGTCCCGGAGTTCCCCATTATCAAAATCCGAATCGATGTGCTTCTGCAGTGAGGGCCGTTGATGCAGGCGCACAACTTCTGATTCTGGATGATGGATTTCAACACCGAAAGCTTTCGCGAAATCTGGACATTGTCTTAATCGATTCCGTTTGCCCATGGGGACATGGATATTTATTGCCACGTGGTTTGTTGCGTGAACCGAAGTCAGCTTTAAAGCGGGCGGATTTTGTAATCCTCACCCGTACCGATCAAAGTTCACAAGCAGAGTTGGAAGGGCTGACGAATGAAATTGCGAAACAGGTTCCTCGAAATCTGATCGCGCATGCCGAGTTTCGACCTCAGGGCTTAGTGAATGCACATGGAGAAACGCAATCAATGGAATCTGTAGTGGGCAAAACCGTAGGAGCATTCTGTGCGATTGGAAACCCCGAGGGCTTTCAACGGACTTTGGAACGTGCAGCTTTCCGGGTTTCTGGAATACAGGTATTCCCCGATCATCATCATTATTCAGAAGATGAACTGAATGCAATCGGCACTCAAGCTGCGGCCGCTTCAGTAGAGCTAATCCTGACGACTTGTAAAGATCTTGTGAAAATAAGTGAACACAAGTTGGCTGAAATACCCGTTTGGGCCGTCGAAATAGGTGTTGAAATCACAACAGGGTGTGAGGCCTTTCATGGAATTCTGCAGAGTCTTGCTAATGAAGTGTCCTCTGGTTGAGATTCCAAGGTACATGCGATTCATTAAAAATGCCATTTTTCAAACATAAAAGCCAGCTTATATAGCCTTTGAGGCCTTTAAAGATCCGGGAAATTGCAGTATTCCTAATTCATAAATGCTTGATTTTGGGTCCTCGTTCTGTCATCCTGAAGGCTGAGGATATCTCACAGAGTGAAGGTGGTTTGTAGAGAATACAGATCATAGCCAACTTATAACCCGCCTACAGTACGGATGTTTTTAGAAGAATGCAGTGTCCGTGCTCCTACCTCCACGATGGCCAGTTCAATCAAAATTCAGATAAACGAGGTATTTAGATTATGCAAAAGATGAATTTTACCCAGATATTTGTTGCCGCTCTTTTGATTTCTGTTGCGAGTTTCCTTGCACCAGCAGAAGTTTCAGCCGACGGTTGGGGATCGGTAACAGGGCAGTTCGTATTTGATGGGCCCGTGCCGAAGCCAGTGGTTCAGCGCAAAAAGGGAGACCCGGCTGTTAAAGATCCTACAGTCTGTGCAACCATGGATCATTTAAACAATGATCTGGTGGTTAATCCAGATAATAAAGGGATTCAAAATGTCTTCATGTATATGAGAAGGGCAAAGAAAGTTCATCCGGACCTCAAATCTTCCAAGGAAAAAACAGTGGTCTTCGATCAAAAAGGATGTACTTTTGCCCCACATGCTTTGATCGTGCGAACTGATCAGACGGTGAAAGTGAAATCAGACGACGGTGTGGCACATAACACGCATACGTATCCGATCAAGAATCAAGCCGTGAATTTTATTCTGGCCCCCAATGATCGTGAAGGAAAAGACGTTGCCAATGTGATTCCCGAGATTCTGCCGATGCAGGTGAAATGTGACATTCATCCCTGGATGACCGCTTATTGGTTTGTTGTCGATCACCCTTATGCAATTGTTTCTGACAAAGATGGAAAATTTACGATTGAAAATCTTCCTGAAGGTAAAAATGATTTTCGTATCTGGCATGAAAAGGTTGGTTATGTCGAACGGAAATTTACTGTCGATGTCAAACCAGGAGAAACAATTGACCTGGGACAGATTAAAGTCAGTCCTGCTAAATTTAAATAACAGGTCTTTGTTGTCTTAGAGATTGCAAATAGGGGCACGTCTGGTGAGGCGTGTCCTTTTTAGTGTCAATTTGATGATAATGTTGAGGTTATCGAAACCATGCATACGCTACGCGGTTTCATCGCTCTGATTTTGTTGGGAATGATGAGTTTCTCAGCCGAGATCAGTTTTGCCCAACAGGATCAAGCAAGCAAGCCGCGGAAGTTTCGTGAGTCCGTTTCATTGGACGTGAATAATGCGGTTCTCAAAAAGATCGGTTCTGTTCGCGATTATCTGGGTTCGCAACAGTGGGAAGATGCCGTCAATACTCTAGGGCAGATCTCCGATGAATATGGTGACTCGCTTTACCCGGAATCAACGGGTCGTTATCTACGAGTATCTGAATATTGCCAGAATTTGCTCGCTAAGTTTCCGCCTGAGGCGATTGCCATTTATCGTGAAAAAGTAGATCCACGCGCTAAACGCTGGTTGGAACAGGCAATTGCAGAATCATCCGAACAGCCGCTTTTGAATATTGTCGAACAGGCTTTAATGAGTAGCTATGGCGATGATGCCTTATATCGCCTCGGCAATATTGCCTGGGAACAGGGAGCCCTTTCGCAAGCACGCTCTTATTGGAGAAAGTTGATACCGGTTTCTGATGCAGGAAAGCAGAATTCTGATTCCGGTGTGTTTCTTTACCCTGATACCGACTTATCTGTGCCTGAAATTTTGGCTCGATTAATTCTGGTCAGTTATTTTGAGGGAGATTTCAAACGCGCGGAATTTGAGTTGAATGTGTTTCGAGAAAGATACCCCACTGCATCGGGGG